>WRBI01000030.1 GCA_009784625.1 Oscillospiraceae bacterium
ATAAGGCACAGGGTGCCGCCCCCCTTAAGCGGCGTTTTGGTTACTTTGGGGCCGAGGCCAAAGTAACCCCGGGGTTTGGGGCGGGTAGCGCCCATTCCAATTCCATCGGAGATTCCGATAAAAGCCCTTAAGTCCGAAAGGCAAGGACATCGAAGACACATCCAAGCCCCGCACGGCCAAAGTGAAGTACATCGGAGATTCCGATAAAAAGTCCGTAAGCCCGAAAGGCAGGGACATCGAAGACACATTGAAGCTCTCCACGTTCGAAAGTGAAACCAATTTGCAAGATACCATCACCATGCGCCCCCCCCACAACTACTGACAACAGCAAGTAACCCGGGTTTTGGGCAGATCGCCCATTCCAAACCTATCGAAAATTCCGGCAGCCCTTAACAGTTTAGACTTAAAGCAAAGCAGCCAAATGCCATTCATCCCTCACAACTGGCGATAAAGTTATCGATCAACCGGGTCTCTCCGACAAAGACGGCAACAGCCACCAACACCCGTCCGCACAGGGTTTCGATCTTCTCAATCGTCACCGCATCCACCGCCTCGATATAATCGATCTTGGCCAGCGGTTCAGACTCGATGATCGCTCGCATGGTTGTGAGGACAGCGGCGGCATTCCGCTCACCTTGCGCGACCATCCGCTCACCTCCAAATACGGCTTTGCTGATAACAACGGCGGCCTGCCGCTCTTTTGAGCTGAGATATGCGTTCCTTGAACTCTTGGCCAGCCCGTCCGCTTCCCGGATGGTCGGGCAGCCGATAATCTGCGTATCCATATCCAAGTCCAGCGCCATCCGGCTGATGACGGCCAACTGCTGTGCGTCTTTTTGCCCAAAGTAGGCCTTGTCAGGCGCGACAATGTTCAGCAGCTTACTGACCACCGTACACACCCCTTGAAAGTGGGTGGGGCGGCTTTTGCCGCAAAGCTCAGCCGTCAAGCCCTCCATCCGCACATATGTCGAGAAGCCGGGCGGGTAAATCTCGTCGGCGGCTGGGTAAAAAATGAGGTCAACCCCCGCGCTTTTACAAAGGGCTTCGTCCGCGCCAAAGTCTTTGGGGTAACTGGCAAAATCCTCACTGTTCGCGAACTGAATGGGATTTACAAAGATGCTGACAACCGTGTGGTCATTTTCTTTGATTGACGCTTTGATCAGGCTTAGATGCCCCTCGTGCAAAAAACCCATAGTGGGGACGAACCCAACGGTCCGGCCCGATTTTTTCCAGTGCCGGGTCAGCTCTTTGACACCCTTGATTGTATCTGCGGTTTGCATATAGCGCTACAGCCTTTCGATGAGATCATCCGGTATAGAAAAAGTGTGTTCGCCGGCCGGGAACCCGCCGCTTTGCACTTGGTCGTGGTATGCGGTAAACGCTTCCCTCATGGTCTCGGCCAGACACGCGAATTTTTTGACAAACTTGGGTGTAAAATCAGAGTAGATGCCCAGCATGTCCTGGCAGACCAGAACCTGGCCGTCACAGCCATTTCCCGAGCCAATCCCGATTGTGAATATCTCAAACCGCTCGGTGCACAGCTGCGCCAGCTTGGCCGGTACACACTCGAGCACCACCGCGAACGCGCCGGCCTCCTGTACAGCCGCCATGTCGCTGAGCAGTTTTCGCGCCGTCTTTTCGTCCTTGCCCTGCGCTTTAAATCCGCCAAACGCGTTGACCGACTGCGGGGTCATTCCCAAGTGCGCCATCACCGGGATTCCCGCCTCGACGATCGCTTTGATCTGTGGGCAGACGGACTGGCCGCCCTCCAGCTTGACCGCGTTTGCCCCGGCCTCTTTGACCAGCCGCCCCGCGTTGACCAGCGCGTCGTAAACCGAAGCCTGGTAGGACATAAACGGCATATCGACAACCAGCAAAGCGTTCTTGGTTCCGCGCGCGACCGCCTTGCCGTGGTGAATCATATCTTCCATTGTGACCGAAAGGGTGTCGGGGTAACCCAAAACCGCGTTGCCCAACGAGTCGCCGACCAGTATGCTGTTCACCCCGGCCGCATCGATCAGCTTGGCGGTCGGGTAGTCGTATGCGGTCAGCATAGACAGCTTTTTGCCCTCGGCCTTGGCTTTGCGGAAAGTGGTGATTGTGTTTTTCATTTTGCGTCCTCCAAAGTTTTGCGAAGGATGTTTTGAATATCCGAGTAATCCCGCGCCGGATGCTTGTCCTTTGCCATTTCACAGAGCCGCTCAGAAAGCAGCGCATAGACCTGACGTTCCCGGCCTTCCAGGCAATGTAAGTGATCTTGTATGGTTTCTATATCTCCCCGCTCGACCGGCCCGGTCAGAGTTGGAATCGGGCCAAGCGCGGCGATTTTTTGACAGTGGCCGAGAAAGAGGGTCTGCAAGGCGGCGGCACAGGCTTCATCATCCAAACCGCAATCGGCCAGCAGCTGCGCGCCGATCTGCGCGACCGCCGCTACCTGGTTGCTCAAGAATACGGCCGCCGCGTGGCAGCGCACCTTTTGATCGGCGGCGATCGGGTAGACTGTATTTCCGAGTGATTCGATCAAACCCTTTAGTTCACCCAGCCGGCTGCCCTTTCCCTCTAATGTGAAGAAAGCGCGGTGTATTTCTTTGTACGAGTCGGTTTTTGAACTGATCGCGAAGAATGGGTGGAGTGAATAGCCTTCGCCGCCCGCCGCCGATATCCCGTCAAAGACCCCGGAAGTCAGCGACCCGCTTGTGTGGCAGATGATTTTTCCGGCGATTGGCAGTCCGGAAATGTCCCGCCATACCCCCGCGATCTCACCGTCGGGCACCGTCAAAAAGAGCAGTTCACTGGCCGCGAGTAAATCGGCGGGTGAAGTGAAGTACCCGGTCTTTGTAAAGGCCGCCGCCTGTGCGGCGCTGGCCTGGCTGCGGCTATAGTAGCCTGAAACCAAGAGTCCCCGCTCGCGGAAATATTTTCCTAAAGTAAACCCGGCCTTTCCCGCGCCGATAAAACCAATCTTCACTCTTACGCTCCCGTCCCGAAAATGGTGGCGAATGCTATAGAAGTATAGCATGAATAGGGCGCGCAGTCAAAGTCTTTTTGCCGCTACAGCCGTTTCGCTTTAAAATCAGCCCGGCGGCTTGCGCGGATTTTTTTCGCCGGGCAAGGCAGCAGAGAGGGACAAAGCCGGCGCCTGCAAGCAGTAGCAGCAAAGTCCGGCAAAAAAGACTGCGGTGGCGGGTTGGTTTTGGAGGGGAGCGGCTATATGATTTGCGTCTGGGGCAGCGTATCGATATAATAAACACCACCGGACAGACATATCATATGCATATTGGCATATCTAAGAGAGGTGAAAAGTATGGATCAGCCGGTGCGCGCGGCCTTGGCGGTTTTGTTGGCTGCCCTGTTACTGCCGGGGTGCGCGGCACAGCCAGCGCAGGAGCTGCCGCCGACCGAAATGCAATACGCCGATTACACGGCCGAAGACGGTACGCAAATCGGCAGTCCCGCATATGAAACACAGCCGCCTGAAGATTTCGGCCAAGCCGCGGACTATGACGAACAGCCACCGGTCGAGCCGTCCCCGGCCGAAGAGGAAGGGGATATCGCTGAGCCGCCGGATGCGCCGCCACAAATCCCGCCGCCGGCCGGGGAGCCCGCGCCTGTCCAGCCGGCGCCGGCCGCTGATCCGGCGCCTTATCCCCAGCCACAGCCGGCCGTACCTTCGCCGCAGCCGCCGGTCAGTACGCCGCCTGTCAGTATCAACGCTTTTTATATTGGCGAAGTGGTGCGGCTGGTCAATCTTGAGCGGGAACGAGCGGGGCTAAAACCGCTTGAGGTGAACCACACCCTTGTGCAGGCCGCACAGATCCGGGCGGGTGAGCTGCCGCACAGCTTTTCGCACAACCGGCCAAACGGCCGGAGATGGAGCACAGTGCTCGACGAGGTTGGCCTTGATCTTTTCAGCTGGGGCGAAAACATCGCCTACGGCCAGCAAACTCCAGCCGCGGTAGTAGCCGACTGGATGGATTCGCCCACCCACCGGGAAAACATCCTGCGCGAGCGGTTTACCTTGATCGGGGTGGGCTTTCACCAGGATGAGCGGGGGCGATATCATTGGGTACAGTTGTTTGGGGAATTTCATTAGCAAAAACGAGCGGCCGGTGTGGCCGCTCGTTTTTTATTTGGTCGCCGCAATTACTTGGCGGCTAGTTTATAGATGGCCAAAATATCCTGCCAGTAGAGTTTTTTCAGACCGCCCAGCGGCTTTTCGGTTTGACCGGGTGAGAGGCGGGTGTGTGTCCCCTGTTTGGCCATCATCTCCAGCTTGTCCTCCCCGATTCCGAGTTCAGCCAGCGTGCCGGGCAGGCCGATTCGCTTGAAAAATGCGCGCAAGCGGTCAATCCCCTCCAGAACAATGGCGTCCGGGTCGCGAAAACTTCCATCAACACCCATCACATTTACCGCGAACTGCACGAACATGGGGACATTCTCTTTGTAGACGTAGGTCATCCAGGCCGGGGTCAGGACAGCCAACCCGCCGCCGTGAGGCACATCATAATAGGCGGACAGCTCATGTTCCATGTCGTGGCAGCCCCAATCCTGCTCGCGGCCCATCCCGAACAGGCCGCCGTGGGCGGTAAAGCCGCCAAAGCCGATCTCGGCCCAGGCGTCATAGTCCTCCATGTTCCCGTATACAACCGGCGCGTATTTGATGATGGTGCGCAAGTTGGCTTCGATCAGCCGGTCGGTCAGGTCGGTGTTTTGGGTGTTGGTGAAGTAGCGCTCAAACAGGTGGCTCATAATATCGGCCACACCGTATCCCAGCTGCGCCTTGGGCAGAGTAAAGAACAACTCCGGGTTGAGGATCGAAAAGAGCGGGCGAAGCAGATTGTGGTTGTAGGGGTATTTGCGGCTGTTCTCTTCATCGGTGATAACCGTGCCCTCACTCGATTCGCTTCCGGCGGCGGGGATGGTCAGGATGGTGGCCACTGGCATGGCTTTCGTGATGCTTATGCTGTTGTCCTGATAAAGCTCCCAAACATCGCCGTCGTAGCAAACGCCGGCGGCGATTGCCTTGGCCGAATCGATGACGCTGCCGCCGCCCACCGCGAGAATCAGTTCAGCCCCTTCTTTTTTGGAAAGGGCAATCCCCTCGCGCACCAGTGTCAGCCGCGGGTTCGGCTTGACCCCGCCCAGCTCGGCCCAGCCGATTCCCGCGCCTTTCAGCGACGCAATCACCTGGTCGTACAGCCCGGATTTCTTGATCGAGCCCCCGCCGTAGTGCAGAAGCACTTTCTTAATCCCGTACCCTTTTAGCAGGTCCCCGACCTGTTTTTGTGTGTCTTTTCCAAAGACAATCCGCGAGGGTGCGTGGTAATCGAAGTTTAACATCGGTGTCCTCTCCTTTGCTGTCGGTATGTTTGGGTAATTTTGCCTATGTCGTTACATTCATTATAAACGCAAGGGGCGGGATTGTCGAGAGGTGCCCTAAATTTTTGTAAGACAAAATATGCAAGGGCGAGAGGCCCATTGCCCCTCGCCCTTGCTAACCCAAACGCAGTTCCTTGTTCCAAACCAAACGTTAATCTACAAAAGCCGCATTACGAAAACCCAAACATCGATCAAGCTAAAGTTGCGGCTCGGTGGTATGATATCACAACATACTATGAATGTCAATATTAAAATGTTACAAGGGGTCAAGCCAATAACTGTCCGGACGTGCTATCAGTCTCGCGTTATTATATGCCATCTCACAAATTAAGCAAGTGTGGCCAGCATATTGGCGCGTTGTGTCGCTCTTTGATATCGCAAGTGCAAGATCCGGCTTGTCTCCATTTGTCAAGTAAAGAGGAATCAGGAGCTGTATACGTCCTTTAAACCATTGGGGGACAACTGTCTTGTAATTTGCGCGTATTCTTTGTTTTGTCTTTTCGATTGATCCGTTTATTAAGTCTTGGCACGCTCCTTTTCCCAGGGCGCGTATGTTTTTTGGTATGCGCATAAAATTTTCTGCTTCATCCAAGATGTGATTCCATTGCGGTACTATTTGATAGCAAAAGTCAAATATGAGTTGACTGGGGTCGGAAAAGTAATCTGCTCATCTAAGCTCCGCGCCGTTGATTCCAAAGCGGTTATTTAATGTATATTCCGTTTGAAAAGAGTGGAAGCGCCAAAGTTGCTTATTCAGCACACGATTCTTATCGCAATAAAAGAAAATTTGCTGCCAGTTTTTGTCAAACAACCCAGTGTTAAAGCACGCTTTGTCATCCGCATCATACAAGATATTCTTTTTTTCCAGCTCAGGTGCATCGTTATATTCAGCAAATAGCTTATCAAATGTATACTTTATGTAGGGCGTGTTGACACATGAGCCCTCCTCGTCTTTCTATACTTAAACACCAAGCAAAATCCCCACCAGCTATTTGCTTGCGGGGATTTTGCTTTTTGGTGACCCGTAGGGGAATCGAACCCCTGTTACCGCCGTGAAAGGGCGGTGTCTTAACCGCTTGACCAACGGGCCGTATTAAGAGGCGGAGATCAATGCCCGCCTCGCCTTATTCGGGCTTGGTAGCGGCAACTGGATTTGAACCAGTGACACTCCGGGTATGAACCGAATGCTCTAGCCAACTGAGCTATGCCGCCACGACTGCTTGTATCAACTCAGCTATTATAACCTATCAACTTTGGTTTGTCAACCATTACTTTTGTCGACGATTTTCTGATCACCTCTGGCATATTTTCACATTTGTGCTTGCATTTTTCTGCGCATTTGACTATAATACAATAATGATGGGGATATAGCTCAGCTGGTTAGAGCGCACGCTTCACATGCGTGAGGTCATGGGTTCGAGCCCCTTTATCCCCACCACCGGGGACGGTCCCGGAGCCAATGTCGCGTTCTCACGTTTTGAGGGCGCGATACTTTTTTGCTCGCGGCCATGCGTTTGTCGTTATGAACACTCGTACCATTGCAGTCAAATCCGAACCGCTCCCCGATTTTTGCTGTCGGCAAGGGTTCGGATTTATCCTTTATTTAAGCTAGGGCGTGTTGACACAAAGCTGAACGCCCGTGTTTTGGTGAATTTTGAGCCTTACTTCGTTGTCGTTACAAAGTACTGACGATGAGCGCCCATACAGCGAAGAGTCTCAGCGGAATACATATAGTATTCCTTCTTCCTCCTCCGCCTTGAAATGCTCGAAAATTCACTCAAAATCCGTGCATTCCCATTTGTTTCAACACACCCTAATAGCGGCGGATTCAATTTCTGACTTGCCAAATCTCCTCATCCGTAAGAATAGAAAATCATGCTGTATATTGCGGAGGGCTTGACGGTTTGAGTGCGATGTTGCGTGCGATATATGGTATGATTTTTATAGAAAGGCATTTGCGGCGACAGAAGTTCTAAAAACGATGTGCGGTACACCAAACTAATAGAGAAACGGACAGGAGTGGACCCGGATTCCGCTCCTGTCCGTTATGTCCCAATTTATCAGCCCTTTTAGCTTTCCTTGATTTGTTACCTTCTGCCTGCTAATCCGCCGCTCCGCGAACTCTTTCTGGATGTTTTCATCCTCTAACATAGCTTGCATGGTGGCAGCGGGGCCGGACGAGGGCTTCAATTTTATAGGTGTAAACGTGCTAGATGTGCTTAATTTATATATCAGTTCTCTTGCTGGGTTTATGGTTTTGCCACAAACCCATTATAGCATGTCAACCCGCAAACCCTGTTTTGTTGCTGGTTTTGCAATTCTGGCAAAGTTTAACCCACAGACTAATAAACATACCCCCGCAAAGCGGGGTATTTCATTGAGCCCTATAAGGGACTAACGCCGGCAGTGCCTAAAGGCACATGGCGGTTCCGCCAGCCGCATGGAGATTGTTACTTGCTACCCTTAAAAGGGTCTACGTGCTCTTTGAGCGTCATCTGATCGCGCATCATATCCTCGCTTTCCTGATTCTTTATGTACGCTTCAATCGCCTACTTGTTTCTTCCAACCGTGCTCACGCAGTACCTTTTGCACCAAAATACCCAATTAACATAATTATACTTCAAATTTACATGTTTTTCAAATATCAAAAGTATGCTTTTTCCTTTGAAATATCCCATAAAACTTGATGCTGACATCTTTGGTGGTATTGACACAAGCATATGCACATGGTCTGAGCACATGTATGCTTCATGTATCTCTACCCTTTGTTTGAGCATAACTCTCGCAATATCTTCCCATATCCGCTTTCAGTTTGCCATATATCAGCTTTCTGCGATACTTTGGTGCGAACACAATATGGTACTTGCAATTCCATTTCGTAGAGAGAAGCTATTGTTGTCACCCATCTGCTTGACCTCCTTCTGATTGGTTTGGTGCAGTCGGCAGACCGCATCCTTACTCTATCAAAGGGAGTTTTTTATCGCAATTTCGCTACAAGTTTTATCCCCGGCATTCTGTGGTTTTCGTTGGGCAATAAGAGGATTCCACACATGAACAATAGAGAATTGACTGCCGCACTTCTTTGTCATAATGGGCACTTGCAAAAATGAATAGCTCATGACTCACACGATGAGTGCGGTACTGTATCATATTTAAGAAATTCTGTGCGCTTATGTATTGTACACAAATTTTTGCGGACACTTTCAATATTTTAACCAAATTGGCGATTATTTGTTGACAGCATTCCTGCACTGTGCTATACTGCTGGCAAACAGACAACTTTTAAATAATTTGTATAATCATATTCAAGTTGTCTAAAATGTCAAGGAGGAATGATCTGTGAAAAAGACTTTAGCGTTTGTTTTATCATTGGTATTGTTAGCCGCGATAGGGTTTGGCGGGTGTGGGGCGGCACCTGACACATCACCCGCACAACCGGCCGCGCCTGCGGCCCAAGAGCCTGCCCAGACACCGGACGGTGATGCTTCGGCCGACCAGCCTGCCGGCAGAGTGGCTGTTGTGTTGGGAGTAGGCGGGCTTGGCGACCAAGGGTTTAACGACCTTGTCTATGCCGGAGCACTCAGAGCACAGCAGGAGTTAGGCGTTGAATTCGATTACGCTGAACCCACGCAAATCGCTGACTTTGAAATCATTATCCGCGACCTTGCAAGCTCCGGAAGCTACGATCTTATTGTCAACGTGGGCTTTAACCAAATCGACCCGCTAATCCGGATTGCCTCCGAGTTTCCCGACCAGATTTTCGCGCTGATCGACGGTGTAGTTGACGCTCCAAACGTAATCAGCTACATAAGCAGAGAAGAGGAGGGCTCGTTCCTGGTGGGTGCGCTCGCTGGGCTTATGAACTTGAACGCTGAGCACTATGGCCTTAATGTTGAAAACACGATCGGCTTTGTTGGCGCGATGGAAAACCCGCTGATTGTAAAGTTCGGCGCGGGATTTGCCGCAGGCGCACGGTTTGTAAACCCCGACATCCAAGTGCTTGCAGACTTCGTTGGCGGCGCAAGCCCGTTCAGTGACCCGACAACCGCGCAGGAAATTGCCATCGCCCAAAACACCAGGGGCGCAAACATTGTCTACCACGCGGCGGGCGGCTCGGGCATAGGCGTCTTCCAAGCGGCGGCAGAGCGCGACTTCTTCGCAATTGGCGTAAATCAAAACCAAAACATGATTGAACCTGACCACATCATCGCAAGTATGCTCAAGCGCGTTGACACCGCTACATTCAACGCAATTCAGGCTACTGTTGTGGACGGGAACCCTCCTGCCGGCTCAACAATCGTGCTTGGGCTCGCCGAAGAGGGCGTGGGATTCACGCTCGAATTTAGCAACATTCAAATTGACGCGTCTGACGTTGCTATTGTCAACAGCCTGCGCGATCAGATTATCGCGGGCGCGCTGGTTGTACCGGAAACCTTCGCCGAGGTCGACGCTTTCCTCGCGGCCAACCAATTCCAAGGCTAACCAATTACTAAGCGATGGGGGCTTGGCTCCCATCACTGCTCTAGAGTGTGTCTTTAAACTGCTTGTCGCATCATCGCGGTACAGATATGCCTGTCATTTCACACAAAAAACGCAGGCAATGCTTTGTGTATTAACGAGGCTTTTTGTGCGAAAGGGCGGGTGACGCTGTGCCGCGACGGGGTAGCAATGCGCTAAAGACACACTCCAGGTATATGAGGTGATAAAGTGCCGAGTATTGAAATGCGTGGCATTACCAAGCGGTTTTCCAACGTAGTGGCGAACGATGAGGTAACTTTTTGCGTTAGCCAGGGTGAAATTCACAGCCTTTTGGGCGAAAACGGTGCGGGCAAATCCACGTTGATGAAAGTGCTTTTCGGTCTTTACAAGCAAGATGAAGGCGAAATTATCATTGATGGCAGGCGGGTTGATATACGCTCTCCGCGCGATGCTTACCATTTGGGCATTGGTATGGTACACCAGCATTTTATGCTTGTAAACAACATGAGCGTGCTCGAAAACATAATACTGGGCAACGAGCAAGGCAATGTTGTTATCGACAAGCAGAAAAACCGCGAAATTGTTCAGCGGCTTTCAGCCCTGTACAACTTTGAAGTTGACCTGGACGCCAAAATTTCTTCCCTTTCGGTGGGAATGAAACAGCGGGTAGAGATACTAAAGACCCTGTATCGCGGGGCTGAGATGATCATATTTGACGAACCAACCGCAGTGCTGACACCGCTGGAATCCTCACAGCTTCTCGCCATGCTCACAGATATGAAAAAGCAGGGCAAGACAATCGTGTTCATCACGCACAAGCTGGGCGAGACAATGGCGGTCTCAGACAAGGTTACGGTTTTGCGCGGCGGCAAGCTGGTTGGTACTCTTGACACGGCCAGTACAACGCCCGAAGAGCTCGCGCGCCTGATGGTGGGCCGTGAAATAACGTTTGACATCGATAAAAAAACCAAGCAGACAGGTGAAGTTGTTCTTTCGGTTCAGGGTGTTAAGCTTATGCCCAATTCGCAGTCAACGTGCTCGTTTGATATACGCGCGGGCGAGGTATTCGGGGTGGCCGGAGTTGACGGCAACGGACAGCAAGAACTTGAAGAAGTTGTAATGGGCCTTACCGGCTGCAAAACCGGGCGGATATTACTGAACGGTAAAGAGATCAGCAGTATGAGCGTGGCAGCGCGGCGCAAGCTGAAAATTGGATATATACCATCCGACCGGTTCAAGCAGGCAATTTTGCCGCGCTATAACTTAACCGATAACTACCTGCTGGGCAATCAGTTCTCCGATGATTTTGTAAAGCGCGGCATAGTCTCGCACAAGTTCTTAAAAAAACGAGCCGGTGAGCAGATGAAAGGGTTTGATGTGCGCTTTGCCGACGATGGCCAGAGCATGAACTCTCTTTCGGGCGGCAACCAGCAAAAGTTTGTGCTAAGCCGGGAGGTGGGCAAGAACCCCGCCTTAATCGTGGCCTGCCAGCCGGTGCGCGGGCTGGACATCAATGCCATACAGTTTGTAAGAAACACCCTGCTCGAATTGCGGGAGCGCAACAAAGCTATACTTTTGATATCGGCCGAGCTCTCCGACTTGTTCCAGCTTTCCGACCGAATTGGTGTGCTTTACAAAGGTGACCTGATGGCGGTGCGGCCGGCCGAACAGTACACAAATGAATCGATAAGCCTTTTAATGGCGGGAAGAGAGGCGGGTGACGCAGATGAAACGGATCGCTGATTACCTGCCCGGTATATTGTATGCCTTTGCGGCGATTGTGCTTGCAATTCTTGTGTCCTCAGGCATTATGCTGCTTATCGGCAACGACCCGCTTCTTGCTTTCACCGCTCTTTTTGACGGGGCTTTCGGATCGGTCAACTCGCTTGCAAACACCCTTAGCATGAGCATACCGCTTATGTTTACCGGGCTTGCGTTTTCCTACGCCATGAAAGGCGGGCTGTTTAATATTGGCGGCGAGGGGCAGTTGTATATCGGCGCGTTTGCCTCAACGGTTGTGGCGCTTGCGCTTCAGGGAGCACCTGCTGTTATAGTGATGCCACTTGCCATTTTAAGCGGTATGCTTGCCGGCGGGCTGCTTGGCGGGTTTATCGGGCTTATCAAAGTAAAACTGCGGGTGCATGAGGTTATTGTCGCTATCATGTTCAACTATATAGCAATGCTGCTGACCTCCTATTTCGTGAACGGGCCGCTGCTGGCCGAGGGCAGCATGACCCCGCAAACCGAGCGCATTCCCGACGCGTTTTTGTTCACTCGTATCCTCCCGCGCACCCAACTTACCACCGCGCTGTATCTTGGCTTGGTGGTGGCGGTGGCGACCTACTTCTTCTTTAAGAAGACCAGGATTGGCTACAACATCCGCGCGGTGGGCGAAAACCCGACCGCCGCCAAAGTTTCCGGGGTGAACATAACTGCAACAACCATGCTTGCAATGGGGCTTTCCGGCTCGGTGGCCGCACTGGCGGGCATAACCGAGGTATTTGGCAAGCATGACCGCTTTATTGACGGTTTCTCGCCCGGGTTCGGCTTTACCGGGATTGCCGTTGCGGTTTTGGGCAACAACAACCCCTTCGGGATTATCGCAACCGCGCTATTATTCGGGGCGCTTAACTCGGGGGCGCTTAGGATGAGCCACGCGGCTGGGATATCTTCAAGTATGGTGATGGTCGTGCAGGGGCTGGTAATCCTGTTTGTCGCGACGCCGGCAATCACACGCGGTATCTTCAAGGCCGTAAGGGTCAGGAGGTTAGCGCATGGAAAACCTTAGCCATATACTTTCTGCCGACATGTTGTTTATGACCTTGCGCCTTGCTATACCAATAGGTCTTGCGGCCATTGGCGGCACGATCTGTGAGCGCAGCGGGATTGTCAACCTCGGCCTTGAGGGGATGATGCTGATGGGCGCTTTTGGCGGGGTGTTGGGTTCGCACATTACCGGCAACCCTTGGCTGGGCATTGTCTTTGCCGTATTCATCGCGGGTGCTATGGGACTTATACACGCCGTTTTGTGCATACACTACCGCACCAGCCAAACGGTCAGCGGCGTTGGTATCAACATATTGGCCGGAGGGCTGACGGTTGTGCTAACGCGGGCAGTCTGGCAAGTGGACGGCAGAAGCGGCGCGGTTGAGCGAATCCCAACCGTAACAATACCGGGGCTCTCGGATATACCGGCGCTGGGGGCGTTGTTTACCGGGCAATCGCCATATGTCTACTTGACAGTCGCGATAGCGGTTGCGGCGTGGTTTGTTTTCTACAAGACTAAAGTGGGCCTGCGCTTGCGCGCAATCGGCGACCATCCCCAAGCGGCGGCTGCCGCCGGGGTCAATGTTAAGCGGTATAGGTATGCCGCCGTTATTACCAGCGGTATGTTGTGCGGGCTGGCCGGGGCGTACCTTTCAATCGTACACAGCAATATGTTTATTAACGATATGGTTGCCGGGCGTGGGTTTATGGCGCTGGCCGCAAATATCTTCGGCGGCTGGAACCCAATCGGCTCAATATTGGCGAGCATTGTGTTCGCGTTTGCGCAGGCCATGCGAATCACGCTGGCGCTTGATATCCCCGACCAGTTTATTCAGATGTTCCCATATATTCTCACACTACTCGTGCTAATCGCAGCCGGGCGCAAGGCAAGAGGTCCCGAAGCACTTGGCAGGATGGAGGATTAAAGATGCGCTATACCCTTACCAACTGCACGGTTCTGACAGTGGATGAACACGACAGCTTTTACCCCAACGGCGCGGTTTCGGTAGAAAGCAGCGTCATCAAGGCGGTGGGCAATGCGGCAGATATCACCCCGTGCGGCGAGGTTGTGGACATGGGCGGCGCGCTGATCGCGCCCGGGCTTATAAACACACACACCCACTCACATTCGTCCATATTCAGGAATACGGCGGACGACCTGCGCTTGATGGAGTGGCTGGAAACCGCTATGTGGCCGATGGAAAAGCGGCTGAGTGCCGAACGGGCCTATGCCGCAACCGCGCTCAGCTGCCTTGAATACATGAAAAGCGGGATAACCACATACGCCGATCAGTTTTACTATGCCGATATCATCGCGCAAGCCGCAAAGGCCAGCGGGCTGCGCTGCTTGCTGGGCGCAACGGTCTTCTCCGGTTCTTCGCCCGAAACCGGCGACACTCTGAAAGCCGCGGTTGATTTTGTTGAGAAGTGGCGCGGCCGGGAAGATCAAACGCTGATATATCCCGCGCTGGGGCCTCACGCTCCCTATAGTGTGAGCGCTGAGATTTTCCGCGAGATATCCGCGATTGCCCGCAGATATGGGCTGGTAATCCACACACATATTTCCGAAACCGCCGAGGAGAATGCCGGCTTGCAAGAAAAAACCGGCATGTCGCCGGCCGCCTGGCTGGAAAGTCTGGGTGTGTTTGAAAACAAAGTACTCGCCGCCCATTGCGTACATCTAAGCGGCGCCGACCTGGATATCTTCGCCGCGAACAGGGTCAGCGTTTCGTATAATCCGGTCAGCAACCTCAAGCTGGTCAGCGGGATTATGAACTACCGCAGGATGAAAGCGCGGGGCATTGTGGTGGGAATGGGCACCGACGGAGCGCAAAGCAATAACAGCATGGACCTGCTGCGCGATATGCGAACCGGCGCGCTGCTGCAAAAGCACATTGAGCAGGACGCGGCTTTCTTCACTGCCCGGGAATCGGTGAGGATGATGACCATCGACGGTGCCCGCGCACTGTTTATGGGCGAGCAGATAGGCAGCCTTGAGCCGGGCAAGTGCGCGGATATAATCGCGCTGGACTCAAACAGCCCCCGGGCTTGCCCGCTGCACCGCGGCTTGCTTGGCAGCCTTTACGGTGCTCTTGCCTATTCGCTGTGCGGCGCGGATGTAACCGATGTGATGGTAGGCGGCAGGTGGCTGATGCGCGGGCGAAAGCCGCTGCTAATCTGCGAATCGGACATTTACAAAAACGCCCAGCAAGCATCCGAGTATCTGATCGCGCGGCCTTAAAAAGTACAAAAGCAGTTGCATTGTTGATAATAGTTCATTATAATAAACACTGAATGATATGGAGGATTCGCAATGTCTACACTAGACAAAAGCCAAGTAACAGCAGGTAAAAAGCAATACCACATAGCGCTTAGCCCGGGTGAAATCGGGGAGTATGTACTGCTACCGGGCGACCCCGCCCGCAGTGATATTGTGGCCAAATACTTAGACAACGCACAGCTAATGGCAAACAACCGCGAACACCGAACTTTTACCGGAACCTATAAGGGCGTTAAAATCAGCGTTACATCTACCGGGATGGGGTGCCCCTCAACGGCTATCGCGGCGGAAGAGCTTATCAACATCGGCGCAAAAGTGCTTATCCGCATTGGCAGTTCAGCCGCCCTTGCACCCGAAATTAAGATTGGCGACCTTATGATAAGCACCGCCGCTATGAAAAATGAGGGCACATCGCGCTTTTACGTGCCGGATGCCTTCCCGGCCGTACCCGATTTTGACCTGACCGGGCTGCTCATTAACACCGCCAGGGAGATGACAAAGGCCACCGGGGAAAAAGTGTTCGTTGGCATATCATCAACAGATGATGCTTTTTACGGCGAAACACCCGAGTTTATCGAAAGCCTGCGCAAGCTTAAAATTATGAACATTGAAATGGAAGCGTCTGCGCTTTATACAATCGGCCACTTGCGCGATGTTAAGACTGCCTGCATTTGCGGAACTTCCGGCAACCTGACCACTGGTGAAGTTATTTATACCCACAAGAACGAAAAGCTGGCCGAAGCGTGGGAGCGCGAAATCAAAATCGTTCTTGAGGCAATTTATCGCTATGAGAAAAATAAGGATAACTAACGTATGAATGGCAACGTGACCGAAGAACGCAAGCCGGCCTATGTGCTGGTTTATGACAGACTGCGCGCAATGCTGACCGACGGGATGACTTTTCCCGTCGGCAGCAGGCTTCCGTCTGAGCCAAAGCTTGCCGAAATGCTCGGAACCAGCAGGATGACCCTGCGCCAGGCACTTGCGCTTTTGGTTGAGGACGGGCTGGTTTGCAAAGCACAGGGCAGGGGAAATTTCGCGGCTGAGCGCGGGGTAGCTGCAACCTCCAGCCTTGATAAAATTGGGCACCCGGTCTACAGGTGTTGCCTTGATACAATTGACAGCACCGAGATGGACTTTAGGCTTGAGCCTCCAAACGAATTTCAGCTTGAAATATTTAACCGGGATACACAGGTGGCGGTGGTCGTCGACCGCTGGTACAGAAGCGGCGCGAACATTGTGGCATATACACTCTCGCTCATGCCCATCGAAACCATAACATACTTAGGTATTGACCTTAAAAACCCCGACAGTTTGCTAAGTATGCTGGAAAGCGGCGTCTACAGCGTGGCCGACCGCGCACAGATCACCGCAAGGCTGACTTATGTCGGCGATTTTATCTCTGAAAAATATGTATTGAGCGATAAAAAGGACTTAATGCTCATTACCGAAAATATTTTTTGCGGCGAAAATTACGCGCCGCTGTGCGTCAACAAGCACTATATCCTGCCGCAAAACTGCTCGATAGAAATTAGCGCCGTAAAGTGATTGGGGGATTATTTGTGCATACAACTTTGATTAAAAACGCAGCGGCAATCGTCACCGTGGACAGCGACAACAGAGTATTGCGCGGCGGCAATATACTCATACACGACAACCGCATCCAAGCGGTTGGGGAAACGCCGGAAAGCGCTGATACGGTTATTGACGCAACCGGCTGTTATGTTTATCCGGGCCTTGTGAACACACACCATCACCTGTACCAGACATTCACCCGCAACCTGCCTCAAGTGCAAAAAATGGAGCTGTTCGACTGGCTTAAAACCCTGTACGAAATTTGGCGCGGGCTGAGCTCGCAGACCATTTATCACAGCTCGCTTGTCGGGATGGGTGAGCTGCTAAAGTACGGCTGCACCACCTGTATGGATCACCACTATGTATTCCCCAGGACCGGCTCGGATGAATTTATAGATATGCAGTTTGCTGCCGCTAAGGATTTGGGGATTCGCTTTTTCGCCACCCGCGGAAGTATGTCTCTGGGCAAAAGTAAGGGTGGCCTGCCGCCGGACGACCTTGTTCAAGACAGCGACTCAATATTGGCAGACTGTGAGCGGTTGGTGAGCAAATATCACGACGCGTCCGAGTTTTCTATGCGGCAGATAGGTCTGGCGCCCTGTTCACCTTTTTCTGTAACGACAGACCTGCTCAAACAATCAGCGGCACTTGCGCGAAAGCTGAAGGTGCGGCTGCACACGCACCTTGCCGAAACCAACGATGAAGAGCAGTTTTGCCTTGAAAAGTTCGGGATGCGCCCGCTGGACTATATGGCAAGCTGCGGCTGGCTGGGTGATGATGTGTGGTACGCACACGGCATACATTTTAATGACAACGAGTTAAAGCTCCTTGCCGAGACCGGAACCGGCATTGCACACTGCCCGTCGTCTAATATGAAGCTGTCGTCCGGGGTTTGCCAAGTGCCTAGAATTATGCAGCTTGGTGTTAAGCTGGGGCTGGCGGTTGATGGCAGCGCGAGCAACGACAATTCAAATCTGCTTGCTGAAATCAGGTCAGCTTACCTTATGCACCGGCTCAACTGCAGCGAAACTTCCCCGACCGGCTACGATATATTAAAGCTTGCGACCAAGGGCAGTGCCGAACTGCTTGGACGCAGCGATATCGGAAGCTTAGAAGTGGGCAAGGCGGCAGACCTATTTATGTTGGATGCAAATTTGCTTGAGCTGGTAGGCACCGAGCTTGACCCCATGAACCTGCTTGCCACGGTCGGATACGCGCGCCCCGCAAAGTATGTTATGGTTGATGGCAAGCTGGTGTGCGAGAATGGACAACTCTTAGGCATCGACGAGAGCAAAGTTATCGAGGAATCTCGGGCATTAGTCAAAGAGCTGCTAAAGTGAGGCCATTTGCTTATGCTGGCACGGCACACTGGGCAAAAACAGGCCCGCTGACATTTTGTTCTAAAGTCACGCCCTTACCACCAATCCGACCGGGCAGTGGCCGCTGCCATATATGTTGGGATAAATCACCGCGTCCGACACGTACTCACACAACCGATCCGAGCCCAAAAAGTAGTCAATCCGCCAGCCGATATTCTTCTCTCTCACGCCGGGCATGTACGACCACCACGTATAGACACCCTGTCTGTCCGGATAGCGGCGGCGGTAGAAGTCTGTAAACCCCGCGTTTAGCAGTTCGGTCATTTTGCCGCGCTCTTGTGGGGTGAAGCCCGCATTATTTACATTCGACTTCGCGTTTTTAATGTCTATCTCCTGATGCGCACAGTTTAAATCGCCGCAAATGATAACCGGCTTTGTTTTGTCGAGTTCGCAAACAAAGCTTCGGAAATCGTCCTCCCACCGCATACGGTAATCCAGCCTCATCAAGCCCCTTTGTGAGTTGGGTACATACACGTTGACGAGGTAGAAGTCCTCATACTCCAGCCGGATAATCCGCCCCTCACGGTCATGCTCGTCTATCCCCATCCCATAAGCAGCGGACAGCGGAGCTATCTTGCTGAACACAGCTGTTCCGGCATAGCCCTTTTTATCGGCGCTATGCCAATATTCGCAGTACCCACCCAGATCGATTTCGGCTTGGCCTTGTTCCATCTTGGTTTCCTGCAAGCAGAATACATCCGCGTCAATCTGCGCGAACGCATCCATAAATCCTTTTTTCAGGCAGGCTCTCAATCCGTTTACATTCCATGACACAAGCTTCATATGTGTGGCCCCCATTCCTGTGGTTGTGATTCCAGTTTATCATATCGGGACGTTATCCCACAACCTTGCCAAAGATGTGTGCCCCCCACCCGACTCCTGTCTGGGCAATGTTCAATCAAAACCGCCGGTGAACTCGTGATATGCACAAGCCCTTAATACAGGTTTACATGTGCATCAAGGGCGTCCCGCACCAACCAAAAGCCACGCAGCCCAAATGGGCACGTGGCTTTTCTGCTGTGAATCGGATTGTTGTGCGGCATTGGAAGCGCGGTGTACGCTACTTCTCGATCCCGTAGGAGACCCCGAGTTTGGCCGGTACATTGTACGCTTTTCGGGTAATGGCCAGTACAATGGTCAAGATATACGGCAGGGCAATCAACAGCTCGTTCGGGAAGATCGCACTGCCTGCGCCCACCTGCATACTGATCGCGAAGGCTTCGGCAAAGCCGAAGACAATGCCGCCAATGAATGCGCCTTTCGGGTTCCAGTTCCCGAGGAAACAGATGGCGAAGGCAATCCATCCGCGCCCGCCAATAATCGTGTCGGTGTACATCCCCAGAAAACCGATCGAGTAAAACGCCCCGGCCAGCCCGCTCACCCCGCCCGCAAACAGAACGGTAAAGAACCGCACCCGGTTGACTTTAATTCCGGCCACCTCTACGGCCTCGGGGTTCTCGCCCGCCGAGCGGATGACCAGTCCAAGGGAGGTGCGGTAGAGCACAAAGTAAGCGAGGGGCACAAACACAAACATAAAATAAGTCAGCAGGTTTTGTGAAAACAGCACCCGCCCGAAGAACGGAATGGAGGAGAGAAGCGGAATGGGCAGCTCACGCAAAGGGGTTACGGTGATCGGCATGAGCGGAACCCCGAAGATAACCCGGAACAAAAACGCACACAGCCCGGCGACCAGTATGGCGATGGCCGTGCCGGTAACCACTTGATTTTGTTTTAGGTAAACGCAAATCCAGCCGTGTGCCGAGGCCACAATCACCCCGGAGAGGATGGCGATGAGAAAGCCCATGGCCAGGCTTTGGGTCAAAAAGGCACCAACCAACCCGCCAAACGCCCCGGCCAGGAACACGCCCTCGATAGCGGTCATCATTACGCCGGTGCGCTCGGAATACACTTCACCTACCGCACCCAAAACCAACGGCGTACCCATTCGAAAGGCGTTTGCACAAAGAATGGTGAAAAACTCGATCATATGCCCACCGCCTTTTGTAGTCTATGTTTTTCGCGCAGAGTCGCAACCCGGGTGCGCACATAGTACGAGATGAGTACAGACACCATGACAAACCCTTGCATAAGCGGGATAATCGAGTGTGGAATCCCCGCCACCTGCATGAGAATCATCCCGCCCTCGATAAGCGTGCCGAACAAAACGGCCACAAAAATAATCGAGATCGGGTTCGCGTTGGCCAGCACCGCTATCCCGATGCCCATTGCGCCGATGGTGGAATTAAAGCCGCGCATCAGCATATAGCTGGCTCCGTTCACCTCGGTAAACCCGGCCAGCGAAGCCAGCGCGCCGCTGATGAAAAAGACGATGACGAATATCCGCTTTGTGTTGATCCCGGCCAGGTGCGCGGCCTCGCGGTTTTGGCCAACTGTGCGGATTCGATAACCCAGCGTCGTCTTGTACATCATCACCCAAACTAAGATCGCAATAACAACCGCGATGATAAACCCGATATGCAGACGGGTGCCGCCCACAAAAATCGGCAGGCGGTAGAATTGAATCGTGTCGGTCTGGGGGTATTCACCCCGCGCTTCCATCAGCAGGGTGCGCAAGAGGTAGTCGCTGACCCCGAGCGCAACATAGGTGGACATCATGCTGACCAGAAACTCGTTGGCGTTAAACCGGGCCTTGGCGTAACCGATCAACCCGCCGTAGATCCCGCCGCCAAGCAGAGTGAGAAAAAAGACGATGACCAGGCCAACGCCGGGCACCAGAAAGCCCTCAAGGTAGAGTGAAAAGCCCACCGCGACCAGACAGCCGATAAAGAACTGCCCCTGTGCCCCGATGTTAAAGAGTTTGGCTTTAAAGGTCACTGCGAAGGCGAGGGCGGTAAAGATCAGCGGGGTGGCCCGCACAAAGATGTTGGCCACTGTAAACCGGTCGCGCACAACCGAAGTAAATAGCAAGCTGTAAACCCGGATCGGGTTTTCGCCCAGAAAGGTGAGCATAATCCCCGCCGCCGCCAGCCCGACAAAGATTGCCCCGATGTTAAAGAGCAGGAAGTCGATCGTTTTGGTTTTCATACAGACGCGGCCTCCTCTTCCTCATCGTGGTAGCCGGCCATGAGCAGGCCGATCCGGTTAATATCCAGCTTATCCCGCTCTAAAATCCCCTGAATCTTACCCTTGTACATAACCGCAACCCGGTCGGACAGCGCAAAGATTTCGGTCAGTTCGGTAGAGACCAGCAGTATGCTCTTGCCTGCGTCCCGCTGGGCAAGTATGGTTTTGTGCACAAGGTCGATGGCGCCCAAGTCAAGGCCGCGGGTGGGCTGGTCAAAGACGATCAGACGCTCGCCGCTAATCAGTTCCCGGGCCAGCACCATTTTCTGCTGATTGCCTCCCGAGAGCCCCTGAATCACGGCTCTCGGCCCCGGCGCTTTGACGTTGTAATCCTCGATTGCCTGTTGGGTAAGCCGGTCTATCTTTCGCTCGCTGAGCAAAAGTCCGTTTATCTTCCACTTGGGGTCATCGATGGATTTGAGCATCATGTTCTCGGCCAGCGTCATATCCATCACCAGTGCGTCCCGCTGCCGGTCGGAGGGCACATAACCGATTCCCTTTTGGATGCGCTCGTTGATTCCGGCCCCGGTGATGTCTTCGCCGTTCAGGGTAAGGCTGCCGCCGGTGGGTCGGGTCGCGCCGCAAACCACTTCGCATAGCTCGAGCTGTCCGTTTCCGCTCACCCCGGCAACCCCGAAAACTTCACCCTGACGTATTTGAAAAGTGATTCCTTCAAGGCTTGACACCTCCCCTTTATTTTGCAGGGTGACACCGTTAAGTTCGAGACAAACCGGCGCATCATCCGGCACACTCCGCCCGCCGCCGGTTGTGGGAATCAAATCCTTGCCGATCATCAGGCCGGCCAGCTCCTGCTCGTTTGTGCCTTCTTTTTGCAGTGTGCCTGCGACTTTTCCACCGCGCATAACCACAACGCTGTCGGCCACTTCCATCACTTCTTTGAGCTTGTGCGTGATGAAGACCACCGCGCCGCCCGCCGCCGCAAAGTCCCGGATGAACTGCATGAGCATCGACGACTCTTTGGGGGTGAGCACCGCGGTAGGCTCGTCCATTATCAAGAGTTTGGAGTCGAGGTAGAGGGCTTTGAGAATCTCGACTTTTTGCTGTTCCCCCACCGACAGGGATGCGACGGTGGCGTTGGGGTCAATGCCAAAGGCGTATTTGTCTGAGAGCGCGCGAATTGAGGCTTCGCTGGCCGCCCGGTCAATCACCCCGCGCACATTGCCGAGGATAATGTTCTCGGTAACGGTGTGTACCGGCACGAGGGAAAAGTGTTGCTGAATCATTGATATGCCCAGCGCGATGGCCTCTCTGGGCGAGGTTATCTGCGCCTCTTTGCCGTCCATTAAAATCTTGCCTTCATCGGCCCGGTAAAGCCCGTACAAAATTTTCATGATTGTGCTTTTGCCCGCACCGTTCTCACCCAGCAGCGCAACCACTTTTCCCCGCTCTATCTTGATAGAGACATCGTGGTTGGCAATCACTTTGGCGAAATACTTAGAAACGTGCAAAAGCTCAACGTAGGGGTTTTCCAATTGGCAGCACTACCTTTCGGCAACATAGGCAAATCCCCCAACCGTGTTGCGAAATCGGTTAGGGAATTTGCCGGGATAATTCTCTTAGAAAGACATGGGGCTGGAGAACATCGGGCTCAAGTCAAGTGTGCCGGCGCTGAGCGCGGACATCGCTTCGTTTACCTGGTCAATGGTGTCTTGGTCAATGGTCGGCCCAAAAGATGCAGAGAAGATGCCCTCGGCCACGCCGGCTTGGAAGACCTGCCCGCGCAGTGCGCCATCCAAGAATTGTCCAACCGCCCAAACGTAGAGTTCGTCAAAGTGGAAGACGATGGAGGCGACGACGGTTTCGGGGTCGATTTGGTTCTGATCGCTGGAGAAGCCGATAAAACGCACGCCGCGCTCGCTGGCCGCTTGAATTGCGCCCAGACCGACTTGGTTTGCGTAGACAAACATAACGTCCGCACCCGCGTCAACCATAGCACCGGTCATTTGGTGGCCGAGGGTAACGTCATCCCAGGAGTTTGCGTAAGAAAGGTTGACAGCCGCGCCGTCAATCCCTCTGGCGGTCGCGCGCTCAGTCGCGGCGTATCCGTAGGTATCCATCAAGCGAACCATGTGCTCGTTCGGGAAAGCGCCAATCATCCCGAACTGGCCGTTTTCGGTTACGTTGCCTGCGATGATGCCCGCAAGGTAGCTGGCTTCAAACTCTTTGGGGAAGACAGGGGCAACGTTGTCGTGGTTGGACATAACACCATTGATTACAGTAAAGATCGTGTCGGGGTACTCCGGGGCAATCCGGTCTACCGACTCGTCAAACTGAGTGCCTGCCGCCAAAATCAGGTGATAACCGCGCTCGGCAAACTGGCGGAAAGTCGAGTCAAAATCTTCGGGAGAAACACTTTCGACAAACTCGATGTTCGTGCCCAATTGCGCGTTCGCGGCCAGAAGACCGGCGTGGTTGGTGGCGTTCCAAGCTTGATCGCTGATTGGGCCGGGCAGAAGCAGAACCATTTGGAAACCACCGGCGGCCAGATCGCCGTCAGCCGCGGACGCATCCCCAGCGGGCGCTGCCGGTGCAGCGGGTGTAGCCGGTGCAGCCGGTGTCGGGGAGGCACAAGCGGCGAACATTGCAACCGCAACGAGAATACAGACGATTTGGAGTAGACGTGCTTTCATGAACGAACCCTTCTTTCTATTGTTTTTTGCGCACGCAGGCGAATCAAAGCTAAGCGGCGCGAATTTTGGAACAAATTGCTGAGCCACATTGCCAATTATATCACGCACCGGCTTTGGGTACAAGCGTTGTTCTCAAATGCTATAAATTCCCAATTATATCGGGTGCTTATCGGACGCTGGCAATATTAAAGCAAATGACACCCATACAAACTGCCGCCCGGCCAGCGGTTTTGCTGAATAATGAAATCGCCGAACTGATGAGCTATCCCGACATGGATATGTTCTCTCCAGGAAAGCAAAATACCGCTTGCTTTCTCGCTCTGTCCGACCAGTACAACGCCATTCGCTTTGCATCGGCTATGTTATAAAGTTCACTGTGCGCGACGTCTATGATGGCGGTCTAAGGGCCTATCCCCAAAGTCATCAAGAAGGCCGCTGCCGATGCATGGTAGCGGCCTTCTCATTTGCGACTAATGGATTGCCGCCACAGGCAATGGCGCTAAGAAAAATGAATCGCGAACCAACTTGGCTCAAGGCTCATCTTTTTATACAGGAACAACCTTCCCGCCGGTCGCTGCGTATTTTTCTGCGGCTTCTTCGGCAGTCAGCACCCCGTCATACACTTCCCTGTAGAACTCGTTTTCGCCTTTTGCGACGGCCATGGCAATCAATCCGTCCCCGGTGATGTTTGCCGGTGTGGTGATCATGCCTCTAAACCAGTCTACCCCGGCGATGATCGCAATGCCCTCAATGGGTATACCAAACTGTGGCATCAACGCCGCCAACGCAACCAGAGCGCCACCCGGCACGGCTATAATGCCGAAAGTGGCAAGCGTACCCAGAACAATCATTTGCACCAGTGTGCCAATGCTCAAATCCATACCGAACAGCTGGCTCATCATGACCAGCCCTGCGGCAGTAAACATCGCTTGCCCGTCGGCGTTCAAGGTGATCGCCAAAGGATTAACGGTGTTGGAGATCTTTCGGCTGACCCCCAATTTGTTAACCACTTCGTCGATCAAAGTCGGCAGGGTAACAGCAGAGGATGTTGTGGTTGCGGCCATGATGATCGAACCGGACAGTTTCTTGAAAGTCTTGATGGGGCTAACGCCAACATAGGCAGAAACTGCGGTGAACGTAATCAGATAATATGCTGCCAAAATCAAGCAAAGGGTCAGAAGATAACGAATGAGCGGAATAACAATGGCAAGCCCAAGATGGCCGGAAACCCAGCACATCAAGGTAAAAATACCGATTGGGGCCAGCTTCATGATGTTCTTAAGCATACCAAGCAAAACCTTGTTAAAGCTGGAAATTCCGTCGATGAGCGTGGTGTTTCCTGTTGCTGCCGTATACATACTCAGCGCTGTCCCAAAGAAAAGAGAGAAGACAATGATGTGGATCAGTGTGCCCGCCGCCAGAGAGCCCACAATGTTTGTTCCAAAGAAACCAAGAACAACCTGGGTCATGGTTTGGGTAGGCATATCGACCATAGCAGCCGGAACATCGGCGGTCGCAAGAGCACCGGCAGGAATCCCTTGACCGGGGCTAATAAACAGCGACATAGACAGGGCCAGTGTACCCGCCAGCGCAGAGGTAGCGGTAAACAGCACCGCAAGTTTGACCCCAATCTTGCCCAGAGACTTGAGTTCGATTTTTCCGATCGCTTCGATAACCGCACCCATAATCAGCAGCGGCACAGCCATCTGAATAAGTCTGAGGAAAATGTCACCCAGAATCCTTATGTCGGCAATCGCGGGGCCAACCACGGTTCCGACAAGCAGGCCAAGAACCGTTCCGATCACAATCTGGGTCGTCAACGAAAGACTGGTAAGTTTTCTTACTGTCGCCATAGAAACATCTCCTTTATGATTTCTCGATCTCTTCAAAAGTACCCTCCCTAAACACTACCCCACACTACAATACATCGCCCCTCTCCGGACTCCCACTTGGCAGTTAGATGTTGATTTAAACGCATTCGCGCTTGCCGCACCGGTGGACCGTTCAATCTGCCCCTCGTGCATGAGGGAAAATGTAAAGCGGGGCGCTGCGCTGAAGATCCGGCGCCGCGGTCACATCGTTATGAAATTAACATGCCTTGATCAAGACGACTACACAAAGAATCTGCCGGCCGAACTGAGCCAGGCCACCACAAGCTTAATGCGATCTATTTGGGGTGTAGTCTGTGAGGCAGGTCAAGCCCAGCCGCTCCCCGATTTTTGAAACCGGGGAAGGGTTTGGATTCTTTTTTTGCTTAAGCGGGAATCGGCAAGATGAAGTCGCTTTCCAACCGCTAAATCTGCACATCTCTGTTGCAGTCTTTTGAATATACGTAAGTAAAGGGTTCTCTGCCAACACCATAAGCTCCCTGTGTGGTGAATGGGCCAAACCAAACAAAGTCACTCTTTTTAATCATGCACCACTCACCACCCAGGTAATAGGCGCCCTCGCCCGAAAGAACATACGCGCCGTGCTCTTGCACATGTGTTTCAATAAACGGGTGGCTTCCACCAGGGATGAAAGAAAGGATGTGGAAGTTCATGTCAAACCCGAGATCGGCGGGCAGCAAATCTTTGATAAGCACGTTTTCCATGTCATCATAAATGCGGTATTCCATCTTGCTCGCGTTGCCGAATACCACCCGGGCCGTGTGCCCTTTCAGCGGGAGATAGCGTTGTTTATACAGAACCAGGCGCAACGGCGCATCCGATGGGTTGGAAAACGAGATCCCAATGCCTGCGGGCGCGTAGGCATATACGCCCTCGCTGAGCAATTCCTTTTGCCCGTCGACAACCACTTCCCCGCTGCCGGAAATGCAGTACAAAAAGCTCTCGACGCCCTCTTCTGCCGCAAATGGAGAGGAGGTGTGACCAACGCAGGGCTGTGCTTCGACGATATACTCGACAAAGCTTGCGCCCAGCCTGGGGGAGGCAACAATGCTCACACGGCAGTTTTCAAGGCCCGGCACAACGTTGTTTACAAGCCCGGTTGGCGGAATAATGGCGTAATCTCCGTGCTTAATGACTGCTCTGGTGCTGAGAACATCTCCCGGATATCCCATGGTTCATTCCCCTTTTCTATTTGTATATAGTATAATCGCGACATACTCGAGGTCACGGTCTCCAATGTTCTCGATGCTGTGGCTGTCTCCCTCGCGGCAGATCATGCTGTCTCCGGGGTGCAGGATATCCTCCACCCCATTATCCACGACTTTGGCCGTCCCTTTTAGGATGTAATAGACTTCGAAGTCGCCTGTGTGGGTGTGATAGCCGATTGAGCCGCCCGGCGGGATGATGCTGATCCCGAACAACCGCCCTGTGCCATAGGACTGTGTCTCTTCAAGAAAGTGAATTAGGCGAACGGTGTCTTTTCCACCTTTGAGATGGGGCTCTTGCGAGCGCCTTTGCGCTTCTGCCTTGCAAATCATGATGAATTCCCCCTTTACCGGTAGTTGCTGACAAGTGTTTCATAGACGAGATGGGCGGCGTTGGCAAGGTCGCTGTACTCTGTCCACTCGACCGGGCAGTGACTGCGCCCGTCCTTGCTGGGGACAAACACCATCGCCGTGTCAATTTTCGGGGCGGTTTGCAAAGAATCGTGGCCTGCGCCACTGGGCATACGCATATAAGAAAGCCCAAGATCGCCGCAGCCTTTTTCCAACATCGCCAGCAGTTTTTCATCCAGCGAGGCCGGCGCTACTTTCAGCTTTTCGTCAATCTTGAATGTTGCGCCCTTTTCGCCGCAAACTGCTTCCAGTTCGGCGCGCAGGCTGCCCACAATTTGGTCGATACAGCATTCTTCTTTCGAGCGCACATCTACCGAGAAAACAACCTCTTGCGGGATGATATTTACAGCGTTGGGCGCGACCTGCACAAACCCGACGGTTGCGACCGTTCCCTCGCCGCCTGCTTCTTTTGCCCAGCCGGTCATCTGAGAAATCACCTTAGAAGCGCACGCCATCGCGTCGATGCGCAGATCCATTGGGGTGGTGCCCGCGTGGTCGGGCCGCCCGGTTACCGTGACAAGATACCGCTGCATCCCCACAATGCCGGTCACCAGCCCAAGCTGTTTTTGCGCATCCTCAAGCACAGGACCCTGTTCAATATGTACTTCAATGAAAGCGGCGATCTCTTTTTGATAGTCGCGCGCGGCATCTTTGATTTTGTCGGGCGAAAGGCCATAGCAGATCATCGCGTCGCGCAAAGAAACCCCGTCAGAATCTTTTAACCTGCGCAGATAATCATCGTCAATCTCACCCATCATGGCTTTTGTCCCAAAGAAGCCGGTGCCAAATCGCATTCCCTCTTCATCGTGTGTGCCCATAATCTCGATGGGGTTGCGCAGCACGACCCCTGAATCCCGCAGCATTCGAGCGACCTCAATGCCTACAACGATCCCGGCCATGCCGTCAAAGTTCCCCCCCGACTTAACCGAGTCGAAGTGCGAGCCGATGACAAGCGCGGGGAGGTTTGGCTCACTGCCCTCCAGCCTGCCGTACAAATTTCCGGCCGCGTCCTCTCGAACCGTAAGCCCTGCGCGCTCCATCCGGTTTGAAAGTACATCCACACACTTGCGTACCTCAATGGTAAAGGGCAGGCGAGTGATGCCATGGCAAGGTGTTTGCGAAAAGGGCTCGAACAGTTCCATATCCTTTTGAATTCTGTTTGCGATCACTTGTTTGTCCATCGTTGCCCGCCCCTTTCAGTCATCCCAGTCTCAGCAAGGCTGCTGAGAGTTATTTACGAATTTGATTGGATTATAAACCTAACTTGTTTTTTAATCTGTATTGAAATTGGTTGACCGGTCATTGTATTTCAATTATAACACCTTTACCCCAAATGTGTAATGCACTTAATCCCCAAGGTTGATTGTGATTCTTTAGCTATAATCAACAAGCCACCACTCTCGGTTTAACAAAACGAGGGTGGTGGCTTGAAATTTAGCGCTTAACGATTACAGGCGATAGCGGTTACGGGCACGCTCAAGGTGGATTTGCATTTGCCGGCGGGCATTTTCCCTATCGCCCTCCACAATGGCGGTGTATATTGCGCGGTGCTCTGCGTCGATTTCGTGGAGCTGCTCGATGGTCACCATGCCGCTTCGGCTTATGTAGGAGAGCATTTTTCTGGCTGTATGCAATAGCCGGTGATAAATTGGGTTGCCCGAGCAGCGAGCAACCGCCAAGTGAAAGCCAAGGTCGGAATCAAGAAACGCCTGGAAGTTTGAGGATTTATAAGCCGCCTGCATTTGTTCGTAATTGGATGCAAGCTCAGCCAACGCGGATTCATCCGCGTTGGCCGCTGCAAGACAGGCGGTTTCAGCCTCGAGAATCCCCCGGAGCTCCAGCAGGTGAATCGTATCCTTTTGCCCGATGAACAATGTCCAAGCAAGTGGCGCTTGAAAGAAATCTGTGTGCTGTGAGGCAACAAATGTTCCCTGCCCGGGTGAAATGTGAATCAGCCCAAGGGCGCTCAGTACTTTCAGTGCTTCTCGGATTGAGCTGCGCCCCACACCGTAAGTGGTGCTCAAACTGCGGTCAGATGGCAGCTTATCCCCCGGCTGAAGCTCACCGCTAATCATTGCGCTCATCAAATAGTCTGACAGAGTTTGCACCAGCGATTCCACTGTGTTGCCACCGCGAGCGGCGTAAGCGGGGTCGCCATGTCTGCTCACAAGCGCGCCAAAGAAGAGTTCAATATTCTTTGCGAAAGAGTCGGGGTCTATCTCGAACACGCCCGCGTCTACCGCAAGCTTTGTCGCAATCGAAGCGGTCAGTGGAAGAACATTGCTCTGTATGCCATTTTCGACGCCGGATAACGTAGCGACACTAATAAGCGGCGTGCCGGCTTCATCCACAAGATAAGCGTGGATAAATTCGCGCTGGGTGAGCTTGAGCCAACGACGCAGGGTCAAAAGATTCGCCGCCACATTGCTTTTTTGACCACGCATCTTTCGGCACCTCCAACAACTTTACGTAATAGCCATGAGTAAAACTCCGAGAACATTTTTTAAGCGGAAATATAGACCTGGCAAAGATGGTTTGGCCCAACGACCACAGGCTTTCCGTCAACCGCCACACTTTGCAATTTAAGGCCGTTTGCTCTAGATTTTAAGGCCGGTTTTGCTCATGCCTGCTTTACATAATTGAGCGCGTTTCATTGTTCCAGATAAAATTCGGCTGCCGCTTTGAGCGGGGTGCCGTGCATTGCGTTTGCGCTGTTGTGTGAACATTATATCACATATCTTTCGACGCAACAATCCTTAACGGTTATTGATTCATCATAAGCGAGCACCGGGTAACGCGGGGTTTTCCTTTTACCGATAAAGCTGTCCGGGAAACATTCACCGAACAGCTTTATTCTACATAAAATGACTTAGCTCTATTAAGCATCAGGCAGGAAAAAACCGATCTCAAGAGAGGAAAGAGGCGCATTGAAAATAATATTACCACCCGGCAGCACAATGGATGATCTGCAATCAGCAGTGAACAGCGCAGCTACCGGCGACATTATAGTCATATCTGACAATATAACCTTTACTGGTACAGTGACGATTCCGGCGGGGGGCGCCATCACCATTGAATCCGATGCAGGCAATAATTGGGTCTTAACACAAACAGCTGCTGAAATGACCACACGGCTCTTTGTGGTTTCTGACAACGCGAGCCTAACGCTGCAAAACATCACCCTGGACGGGGGCGGGACATCGTGCGGCGGCATTCAGGTGGGAAGCGCGGTCATGGGCAGCGGCAACTTAGAGCTAAACGAGGGCACCATCATTCAAAATGGGTATTCTACGGGCTCAGGCCTTGCAAGCTCAGCAGTCAATGTCATGGCGAATAATGCCATCGCAATCATAAACGGTGCGCTGATTCAAAAGAATAAAACTGCGTATTGCGCTGTTTCTTCAGGCGGGAAGCTTACAATGCAAGCCGGTACCATTCGCGAATCAGGAGGCCTGTATGGTGGCGTTTATGTTACGGGCTTGACGAGCGTGTTTAATATGAACGGCGGCACAATCACCCAGAACGAGGCCTCCACCAGCGGCGGCGGGGTTTTTGTGGGCGTCAATGCAACCTTCAATATGAACGGCGGCACAATCACCCAAAACAAAGCCTCCACCGGTGGCGGCGGAGTTTCTGTAAGTGGGATTTCTTCGAGTTCTATCGCAACCTTTAATATGGCAGGCGGTACGATCAGTGAAAATACTGCTTATAACGGCGCTGGAATACAAGTAGGCGGTTGGGGAGTGTTAAATATCACCGGAGACTCCTCCATTATCGACAATACCGCCACATCGTCTGGAGGCGGTATCAGTGCCTCCACTCCTACCGGGGGCGCGCTCTATTCCAATCTTAATATTGACCCTGATACAATATTTAGCGGGAACAAAGCTCTCACAGCATATAGGCCGCCGACAAATGCAGCCGCGCTATTTCCCAATCTTGGTTTTGCCAGCACGAGCATTTATGAGCACCCTATAAACAACTATGACATCAATTTCTCCCCTTATTTCATCACTTACAATGCAAACGGCGGCACGGGCGCGTACGTTGGGCCGAGTATTATTCCCGGAAATACAGATACGGTTTTATCGGATGTAGAAACAGAAATCAGCTATGCAGGCCACAGATTTGACACTTGGAACACCCAAGCAGACGGGAACGGTACCGCATACGCCCCCGGAGACGTAATTACTTTGTCAGCGGATGTTACACTCTACGCGCAGTGGATATTTGTAGGTGAAGTAAAGCTTTCCCTGGCCATCAGCGCCGACCCTATTCAAGCAAAGCTTAGAGAGCTGCTGACCTATACCATAGCGGTTACGAACATTGGAATGGTCGATGCGAACAACATTGTGCTAACGGATGCCCTTCCACAATCCTTACAAAACCCGGAATACTTGGCTGCCACAGGCACAATCTGGCATCCATGGGCCGGTAGTTTAAACCTGGGAACACTGGCAAGCGGAGCGTCTGCAAAAATCCTCATTCGCAGTACGGTCGATCCGAACACCACGACATCCATCGTCAACACAGTCACAGTGACTTCGGGCGCGGCCATCAGCAGTGCCACCATCAGAACAAGTATTTACAGGCCAAACTCGATAACCAACAGCGCGCAAATAGAAATAGAAGCTTGTGATGAAACAATCGTTATTGAGAGTAACGAAGAAACGGTCAACAAGCTGCGTCTCGTCGTCATCAAAACCGCAGGGTGCAAAATTACCGCCGTTGGACACCACATCGACTATTGCGTAAGCGTGAAGAACGAAAGCGGTGTTCGTTTGTACGAACTGCTGTTCAAGGACATTCTTGATCCAAGCACTTCGTATACAGCCGGCAGTTTTAGAGTGAATGGAACTCCTGCAACGCCTACTGTTGCAGGCCAAACGATAACCTATCTTATTCCCGAACTTGAAGATGATAAGGAAGTGGTAATTTGCTTCCGCGTAGCGGTTGATTCTTAACCGAGGAGAGGCCGAATGTTGATAGAAGGAAATGTTCGATTTGATGTAAACAGAACTGGGGCGGTAAGTTCAGCCGCCCCGTTTCCTTCTGTCCCTGTCGCACTGAAGGGCGTTCATTCCGGCATGTGTACAGGAGCAATTACACGAACAGGCGAAGGGTGCTGTTTCGACAGCGTCCCCAGCGGCGAGTACGCGGCAACTATATATTGGGGCTGCCCCGTTGCAGTGCCCTTGCTTACAGGTTTTGACGGCGCCGTACAGGGCGGCCCTGCCGCTTCGGCAACGCCGCCGGCCACCGCTTTAGTGTCACCACCGACAAACGCAACCCACTTTCACTTTGAATTTGAGTTTATAGAGGACCGTGCTTCAGCCGAATATAAAATTTGCTTTGCGCTTGTCTGCTTAAAAAATCCGCAAGCTTACACCAATGAAAGTGGCGTTCGGATTACCCCGCAACATCCGGGAGGTGACGTATAATGTCCGAATGGGTAATCAATCAAGCAGTTGTTGAGGCAGATATATGCGGCGAAGTGCATACGTTTGAAAGCAATTTGGTTAAAATAAAAATCAGGCAGGAAGCAGCCGTGCGCTTACATGCCAAAAAGGTAGTGTGCGGCAGCTGCCTGCGCAGCGGACAGTTTAAGTTCACCGTTACCGACCAACGCGGAAAAGAAGTCGCATATGCGCACAACACAAGAAACGGCGGCATTGCTTTCCCCGAACTCACATTTGATCGCCCCGGCACACACACCTATACAATTCAAGAAATCAGCAGGACATGTGGTTGTTGGATATTAGACCGCCGCCGCTGCCGTGTTGTTGTTACGGTACACGAATGTCAACAAGGCAAACTGATTGCGGCGGTAAACTATCCCGATGGATTCCCTGTGTTTGTGAATAAATACTGCCCGAAACCGTGTTTGTGCTTTAAGCGCTGCTGTGAGAAGATGTGTTGCACCAGGGTGTGTTGACACAAATGGGAATGCACGGATATTGAGTGAATTTTCGAGCATTTCAAGGCGGAGGAGGAAGGAATACTATATGTATTCCGCTGAGACTCTTCGCTGTATGGGCGCTCATCGTCAGTACTTTGTAACGACAACGAAGTAAGGCTCAAAAT
>WRBI01000031.1 GCA_009784625.1 Oscillospiraceae bacterium
AGCTGTGATAGACGACGTCAACGACAAATCGATTAAAGTGCGGGAGGTTTCGTCCCGCTGTTCGCTCTGCCGGGTTGGGGTTCAAGGCTTGATTTCGATCGGAAAGGGCTATGCCTGCGTGCGGTGTATCCGCCAGATGCAGATGAAGTAAAAAAAGAAAACCGCTTGTCACGGCGCCGCGACAAGCGGTTTTCTCTCATTAAGTGGGCGCGGAATCGCCTTCATGGTGGAGCACAACGCGGTTCCGGCCACCGCTTTTGGCTTTGTACATCGCTGTGTCGGCTGCGAAGACTGCCCGGTCAATTTCAGATTGTACGCCGGCATGAGCAAGCCCGATGCTGGCGGTGATCGTGATGGATGTGCCCGGCACCTCAATCGGCGTTTGCGCGATCTTTGCGCGGATCCGCTCAGCCAGATGCAGTGCGCCGCTTTCGCTGATATCCGAGATAAACAGGATAAACTCCTCGCCGCCATAACGGGCAAACAGATCATAAGGCCGCAGGATTTCACCCACCAACTCAGCTACCGATACCAGCACCTTGTCCCCCGACTGATGCCCATACTCGTCGTTGACATGCTTAAAGTGGTCTAAATCCAAAAGCATGATATAAGACTGGCCGCCCAGGCGCTCGACCCGGCTGATATTCTTCGCTACGTTTTCCATAAAATATCTGCGGTTGTGTACGCCGGTCAGCGGGTCAATGGTGGCCAGCTGTTCCAGCTTGTTCTTTAAGACTTTGAGGTCCTGGTAGCTTTGCCGAACAACTGCGGAAAAGAAGCTCAACCCGGCGGCCAACAACAGGGATACCCATGTCTCAAAAAACGCGTACCAAGGGCGGTAAGGTGAGATTCGAAAGTTCCATTCAGTGTTCTGGATATGGGCTGTCATCTCTACATAGTTCCTGTTGTGACCGTGGGTGGGTGTGCTCTGCGCGATGATCTGTACCTGTTGATCGTCCGGCCTTATCCGCCAGATTTCGTAATCAAATCCGAGCGCGGTCAGTTCGTTCAGACCGGCGCTTTCCATAACAAACGGAAAATTCAGCGAAACCGAAGCGATCCCCCAGAAATTCTGATTATTATCATCGTCAAAAAAAATCGGCAGCCGGCCAACAATAAGCGGCACACCCTGCACCGAATCAAACGGCCCGCCGAGCACGAGTTGTCCGGTTTCTCTGGCCAGGACAGCCTCGTAATTCCCCGCACCTTCAGAAAAGAAATCAAGCCCGATGACCGCCTCATTTCCCTCTGGCGGAAAAACATAAGTGACTATGCCGGAAGGCGCCAGCAGCAAATTCATGATAACCGGATCACCGTCAATGAGCATATAGGCCAGTTGTTCAAAGTCGTAAACATCACCGCCGCTGCGCTGAACATACACAGCCAGGGTTTGTGCTTTTTGAAGCCGGTTAGAGATGTCATCATTGATGCGTACAATCTTTTCAGTCAGCAGCTGCTCAATTGTCAGCCGCTCAACCTGACTGCGATTGTTCGCCATCGTGTAAACAAGAACAAAACACAAACTCATTGTCACAACAAAGACAGCAACGGCGCTCAGCGAAATGCTCTTTAAAGATGACAGGATGCGTAAAAGTGTCTTGGGCATAAAGACTCAACTCCACAATGGCGGTGTGGCCGCCTGACCGATGAGATTAACAACCTAAAATACCTCAGTCATCCAAACGGAACACTGAGGCAATACCTTGTAAAAGTATACCACAATTGCGCGAACCTTGCAATAAAGACTGAATCTGTTGCGCTGTATAATTTACATAAAGCTGTACAAAATTAACCAAAAGCGCAAATCACAAAGCTCCCGGGGAACCGGGAGCTTTACTTATAGGCTTTATAATATACTCTCAATATCGTAAAAAACAATGTCGCTTGCGCCGGATTTGCTGAGTTGATCCACCGTTTCCCAGAGCGACTTTTTGGAGACCACCGCCCGAACCACACACAGGCCGCCCTCGCCGAGTGCGTCTGTCTTGCTCGTGAGCTTTGCCGAAGCGAGAATCGGCTTGATTGCATCTATCTGACTGGCGGGCAGGTTAAAGATTAGCTGTTTGTACTTTTTCGCATTCAGGTAGCCGTCAATCCGATAGGTCAGGCGGTCAACTGTTTCGCGCTTGGACAGGTCGGCCAGTGAAGCCTTGTTGGCGATCAAGATAGACTGCGAATCGTAAATTTTATGCAGGAATTTTAAGTTGTTCTGCCGCAGTGAGCTGCCGGTTGAGACCAAATCCACAACCGCGTCGGCGTAGTGGAGGGCCGGCGCCATCTCAACCGAGCCGGAAAGGTTGACGATTTGCACGCCCTCGATCCCTTCATCCCGCAAAAAACGCTCGACCGAAAGGGGATAAGAGGTGGCCAGCCGCTTGCCGGTCAGGTCAAAGATCGACCCGATCTCCGAAGATGCAGGCACGGCGATAGCCAGCGAGCAATGCCCGAACCCCATTTTTTTGAGCACTTCGCTCTGAGAGTCGTATTCGTTGTAAGTGTTTTCGCCCACAATCCCGATATCCGCCGCCCCGGCGTCCACCAGGCTGGGTATATCGTCGTCGCGGACAAATAAGATCTCAAGCGGGAAGTTGGCGCACTTGCCGAAGAATTTGCCCTCATTGTAGGCGACGTCAATCCCCGACTTGCGCAGGATATCTATGGTGTCGTCGGTCAGCCGCCCCTTTTTCTGCACCGCCATCTTGATCAGGCCAACCCGCTCAACTGTCGCTGACTCGCGGTATTTGTCGGCGAAAACAAGCTCGGACGGGCTCTTTTGTGCGTAGAGATACCGGACATCAGTCAAACCGTCCGGGCTGGAATCACTCTCACCCGATCCGCGCTGTTTGTAAAAGGTGCGCTTGTTTTTGTAGTAGGCCCACTCTTTGTCGCCGTAGGAAAAATGCCACCACTTGCCGTTGTAGGGCGCGAAGCCCTCGGCCGTCATGATGGTGCGCAAAAACTTCCGGCGCTTTTTGGGGTCGTCGTCTATAAAGTCGGAGTCGTAATAGACGTCTTTGGTCGAGAAGTCGCGGACGTCGGTGCCGAAATCCAGATAAACCTCGCGGGCAAAGTCGTAGATGGCCACATCCACCGCCCCGCCGGTCGGATGCCCCGCCACCGAGGGTACAGCAACTCTGCGGTGTACGATCTCGCTCAGCTCGCCATCCCCAAGGCCGGGGAGATCGCGGCTGAGATTTTCGCGCGCATCATTAAATAATTGCTGTTGCACGTCCATGCTCCGGTAGCCATAAACGACCACAAGCTGGCAGTTCTCGTAGCCTTTTTTGCGCTTGAGCGCCGCATCCACATTTTGCAGCTTTTCAAACACACCTTTGCGCACGACGATGTTCTGCTTTTGCAGGTTTTCGATATCATACCGGACAATGTACTTGCCGATCAGTCCTTTTCCCAAAGAGGGCAGGGTAACAAACGGCTCGGCATCTGTGGTCCTGTCCAAGACGTTGACTGTTGTCAAATCTGCGTAGCTGACAAAATTCTTTTCGAGCGCGGCGTACCGGCGCTCTTTGTGCTGTTGGCTTGAATTGATCATGATGATATATTTCCCACTAAGTTATTGTAGTACGATGTTCGCTGTTAAACTTCAACCGCCCAGACTTCGCCGCGCTCAACTTCGCCTGAGATTTTGCCCTTCATTGTACCGTCTACACACGCAACCTCAGCCCTGATGATCTTGCCGGATGGCTGGAGCAGCGGCAGGCACACGTCCTCGCCGCGGAGCAGGCTGCTGACCAGCCCGACACAGATCGCGCCGCTTCCACACCCGGTTTCGTAGTAGGTCGTGTCTGATTTGCAAACATGAACGAACGGGTGCATCTTGATTACGTCTGCGATGTTTTCGAGAAAGATCACTCCGTAGGAACAGTCTGACGGCAAAGAATATTCGCTGATCGTTTTGTGCAAAAGTGAAAGCGCAATTTCTTTTTGTGCGTCGGCGTTGTTGCACTCGTAAATTTTGGTCAGGTAGGGCAGGGCCTGTAATTGCGGGACGATCAGATGCGAGATTCCTTCGATCATGACCCAGTAAAGGCCACTCCTCTTGGTTTGGAGGACGCAGTAGGCCACATCGTCGTAAACAGGCATTTGCGCCCAAACCTCTCCGCCTGTGCCAATTCCCGCCGCCAGCGGCTCGGCTACCCCCGAAACGACGATTTCGACCTGACCCAAGCGGCCATCCAAGTAGTAGACAGCTGCCGAACGGGTTGCGTTCCCACAAAACTCGCCGCCGGTCATGGTCAATTGCGGCTTTGATTTGTCAGTGCTGACAAAACCGACCTGCTCGACTTCGCCGTCCGGATCATGCTGGTGTTCGGCGATAATTTTGTCCTGAATGGTTTTGCACAAATTTACATCGTTTTCGAGCCCGTAAACCAGTGCAGTCTTGTTTCCGCCGGGGATAAAAATCTGATAGTCATAGCGAGCCATCTAAGACCCTCCTTAGCAGAGACCTTTCATTTTGTCCGCCAGTTCAGACTGCGCGACCTGCAGCTTTTCAAATTTGCCGCCTTCGCCTTTGTAGGAAAGGGTTACGCTGCTGGAATCCTCTTCTTCCCGCCCGATTACAATGGTGAACCGGCTGTCTTTGCGGTCGACGTATTTAAACTTTTTCTTGATGTTCATATCTTCGAGCAGGACATCCACCTTGAAGCCGCCCGCCCGCAGCAGCTGGCTGACACTGAGCGCACAGGGGATGTTGGCATCCTCTTTTGGTACAATGATTACGTCTGCCGCTGTCTTTTTGCTGCACTCGACCAAGCCGATCTCCCTGATCTGGTGGAAGAGCCGGGTCAGGCCAATCGAAATCCCGACGCCTGGCAGTTTTTCTTTGGTGTAGTGTTCGGCCAGGTTGTCGTACCGCCCGCCCGAGCAGACCGAACCCAGCTTGGGGTAATCGTCCAGAACCGTCTCGTAAACGGTGCCTGTGTAGTAGCTCAGCCCGCGGACAATTACCGGGTCGATCTTGTAATAATCTTCTTCAACGCCCAGCGCTTTCATAAACTCTGCCGCCGTCACAAGCTCGCTCAGGCCGTCGATGTAATCCTGATTGTCTACATTAAAAGACTTCAAACCGTCCAGCACTTCGGCGTTGGTACCCTTGATCTCAAAGAATTTAATCAGCTTGTCCGTCATCTCACCGGTCAGGCCAAGCTCTTTTAATTGTTCCCCGAACTGCTCGGACGAGATTTTCTCGATCCGGTCGATTACGCCCAAAATGCTCTCGGTTGATGCTTCGCAGCCCAGAGAATCCACAAGACCCTGAAGCAGTTTGCGGTTGTTAACCCGGATGGTGAACTTGCCAAAATCCAGCTTTTTGAACAGCTGATAGATGATGCTGGGAATCTCGGCATCATAGCGGATGGAGAGTGAACCGTGGCCGATTACATCCACATCGCATTGATAGAATTCACGAAAACGCCCTTTTTGCGCCCGCTCGCCCCGGTAAACCTTGGCGATGTGACAACGCCGGAAAGGGAAGGAAAGGTCCGCGAAATGCTCGGCCACATACCGGGCCAGAGGAACGGTCAGGTCAAAGCGAAGCCCGCTTTTGCTTTCGGTCTGCTCACCGCGCGGCTCAATCTCATAGATTTGGGTGGCGGTTTCGCCCACGTCTTTGGCACGCAAAATCTCAAGGCGTTCCATCACCGGGGTGTCGAGCGCGGTATATCCAAAAGAATGAAAAGTTTCGAGAATCTTGTCTTTCATAAGGTCGAACTCTATTTGCTCCTCAGGCAGCAGCTCCATAAACCCGGACATGACTTTGGTTGCGGGGAAATCTTTTTTAACACCGGCAGACATAACGAACACCCTTTCCTAATAACATAGCGAGTTAATCGTCAATTAACTCGCCTGCCTCTTCGCATTGTATGTGTCAATTGGTTGATAGGGGGAAATAACGAAACGCGTTCTCAATAAACGAGAACGCGTTTTGGTCGCGGCTTTCGCCGCTGCTGGGGCGTCTGACGGGATTCGAACCCGCGACATCCAGAACCACAATCTGGCGCTCTCACCACTGAACTACAGACGCCATACAACTTGAACCAACATAAGATATTAAATCACATTCCACCTAAATTGTCAATACCTGATTGGAAGTTTATACATGAGACAAAAACCGCCGCCTGCCGCGGTTAAGCGGTAAGCGGCGGTTTTTGTAAAAAAGGGTTAGGCAACGATCATAGCGGCGATGATTGCAAAAATCTTGATCGGGAAGTTAAAGTGAACGAAAGTCGGGATACAGGTATCCCAGATGTGGTCGTGCTGGCCGTCGGCGTCAAGACCGGCTGTCGGGCCAAGCGCGGTGTCCGACTGCGGCATACCGGCATCACCGGTAGCGCCGGCACCGGCGATGGTAATGATAATGGCGGCAGGCGAGAAGCCCATACCAAGCATGAACGGTACGAATACCGCGGCGATCAGCGGAATGGTACCGAATGAGGTGCCAATACCCATCGTGATGAGCAGGCCGATGATTTGCATCGCGATCAGCGAGAGGAGCATATTGTCGCCTGCCAGGTAAAGGGCAGCGTCAACCAGGGTTTGAATGCCGCCTGTCGCGCGCAGAACACCGGCATAACCGGCAGCAACCAGCATGATGAATGCGATAAAGCCCATCAGCCCGATACCGCCCTTAATACACTCGTTGAGCTTTTCTCTGCGGGGGCTGAGTGTGCCAAACGCGAACATGATCAGCAGGGCAAGGGTTGCGCCCAGCGAAAGGGCCCAAAGGGGAGAGCCGGGGAATGTGAAGTTAGCCCAAACCTGCATACCAAAGGTGGCACATGCACCGAGCAGAGCGCCCCAGTGCTTAGGCTTTAACGGGCCGGAGACATCTTCTTCGTTTACTTCAGCGGCCACGAGCAGAGGTTTGTCTTCGTACTCGCGGGGCTTGCGGTAACTGATGAAAATTGCGATCAACAAACCGACAACCATAGCCCCAGCCAACGGGATCATGTAAGGCCAGATGGAGGCGGCGGTAACATCCAAGCCGTTGTCAGAGATGTTTGTGGCCACGATGTTATGGAAGATAAGACCGAAGCCGAACGGCAAAAGGATATAAGGGGCTTTGAGACCGAAAGCGATCGAGCAGGCTGCGGCCCGGCGGTCAATCTTCAGCTTGTTCATCATGACAAGCAGCGGGGGAACGAGGATGGGCACAAAGGCGATGTGAATCGGGATCAAGTTTTGTGAGAATGAAGCAATGATTGCGAGAACGATCAGGAACAACCAGCCGGTTTTGCCGAACAGTCTCTCAATTGCTCTGGCGAACCTGGTGGCCAGTCCGGAAGCTTGAAGCGCGTAAGCCAGCGCACCCAGCAGTATGTAGGCCAGCGCGATGTTGTTCATTCCGGCCATGCCGGTGATGAAAGTCTGCATAATACCGGTTACCGATTCGCCGTCCGGGCCGGGGACCGTACTCAGCGGCATACCGGACATCAGTCCCGCGAAAACCGAGGCAATCAAAACAGACAGAAGAATATTGAACTTGAGCAGACAGAGCGCTACCATGACGAAAATTGAGAGCGTAACGGGGTTAAAAAACAGATCAGCGAACATTAAATCTCCTCCATTCTTGTTGTAGCGTACACACACCAATAAAACTTCTCCATCCACACACCGCTGTGCGAATGGTTTTAGACATTATTTAAGCTCGCCGCAAGCCGCCTCGGTCGCTTTAACCAACTCGCCCGAATCGATAAGCGCGGCCACTTTGTTGAAATCCAGGTAAAGCTCGCGGTCGTCGGTTACTTTGTCAACCACAGAGCGGATCAGGTTGTATGCGGCCTGTGTACCCTTACCCATCTTTTTGCCGTCGTACTTGTGGTTCAGATCAATCGCCTGTACGGCCGAAAACAGCTCGATCGCAAGGACACGGCTGGCGTTAAAGTAGATTTCACGGGCTTTGCGCGCCGCAATCGTCCCCATGCTCACATGGTCTTCCTGTCCCGCCGAAGAGGGGATGGAGTCAACCGAGGCCGGGTGCGCAAGCACCTTGTTTTCAGAAACCAAAGCGGCAGCCGAGTACTGGGCGATCATAAAGCCGGAATGCAGCCCGCCCTGTTCGGTCAGGAAAGCAGGCAGTCCGCTCAGAGACGGGTTGACCAGACGCTCAATCCGGCGCTCGGATACATTGGCCAGCTCTGCCAGTGCAATGCCCAGAAAGTCAAAGCTGAGCGCCATCGGCTGACCGTGGAAGTTGCCGCCCGAAACCGCCATATCCTTGTCGGCCAGGATGATCGGGTTGTCGGTGACCGAGTTCATCTCGATGTCTACCTTGCCGGCTACATAGCGGATCGCGTCTTTGCTCGCCCCGTGGATCTGAGGGAGACAGCGCAGGGTATACGCGTCCTGTACCCGGATTTGACCGGCCCGGCTGGTTCGCTCACTGTCCTTGACCAGTTGCAGCAGATTGGCCGCGGTATCCAGCTGGCCCTGATGCGGCCTGATTTCGTGTATATCGGCCATGTATGCGTCGGTGATGCCGTTTTGCGACTCTAAGGTCAGAGCTGCCGCGATGTCGCTGACCTTAAGTAAATTGAGCGCATCGTACAGGGTCAGCCCGCCTACCCCGGTCATACACTGGGTGCCGTTGATTAAAGCGAGCCCCTCTTTTGAGGTCAGCGTAATGGTGGTCAGGCCGGCCCGCTTCATAGCTTCGGCGCCGGAGAGCAGTTCGCCCTTGAAATATGCTTCGCCAAGCCCCAAGAGCGGCAAAACCATGTGAGAGAGCGGCGCAAGGTCACCGGAAGAGCCAAGCGAGCCTTTTTCTGGAATGGCCGGGATAACGCCTGTATTGAGCATCCCGATCAGCCCCTCGACTGTTTCCAGCCGAATGCCCGAAAAACCCCGGGACAGCGCGTTCACCCTCAGCAAAATAAGTGCGCGGACACTGTCGACCGGAAGATGATTGCCAACGCCACAGGCGTGAGAGACAATCAGGTTGGTTTGCAATTGTTCGGCCTGTTCTTTTTTGATGCTGACTTTGCTGAACTCTCCAAAACCAGTGGTAATGCCGTAGACAACGCGCTCTTCCTGAACGAGGCGATCCACATAATCCCTGGACTTTTTGATGGACTGTTTAGCCGACTCGCTCAGCTCGACCTTGTAGTTTTCCCGCGCAACATTTACGAGGTCACACAGGCGCAAGCTTTTGCCGTCGACTACCGTAGTATGCACATTTATCCCCCCTTGTGTTTTTGTACGCAAATATTTTGGTACAATGTCATTATACTGCTATAACGTCTAACTTCCGTCTAATTCTCACAAAAGTTGAGTGTTCGTACACAATATCTAGGTAATATACCTCTAATAATAGTATACTCTGCTGTTAAAGTCAACACGCTATAGTAAGTTTATTTATAATTTGTTCAAATTATGGCAATAATTAATTTCTTCCTCAGAAAGTACGCACAGTTCACATTGCATCGGAACCCACGTTTATCGACAGCTTGTCCCTTATTCAATTTAACGCACCGTTGTGCGAACATTTTGCCGTCCCCGATTGATTTTGCACACGAATTCTGGTAGACTAAAACCATATATATTGCGGAGGTGAGGTGGGGCTTTGCGCAACATTGAAATGGACGAGGCAATGAAAATCAAGCTGGAAAGCGCCCTGCCGGCCTACCCGAAATTCCGGGAAGGTGTCCGCCGCGCGCCTTCGCGCGGGTTTCGGCTGACCAAAAGCCAGACAAAGATCGCGCTGATGAACGCGCTGAGGTATATTCCCGAGCCGCTGCATGAAGCGATTGCGCCTGAGTTTTTGAATGAGCTCAAGACGTATGGCCGAATCTATGGTTACCGATTTCGCCCGGACGGGCATATCCGCGGCAGGGCAATTGCCGGGTATAAGGGCAATTGTACCGAAGGCAAAGCCTTTCAGGTCATGATCGACAACAATCTGGATTTCGACATCGCGCTTTATCCGTACGAGCTGGTGACTTACGGCGAGACCGGCAGTGTTTTTCAAAACTGGATGCAGTACCTGCTGGTCAAAAAATACTTGGAGTCGCTCACCCAGGATCAGACGCTGGTCATCCAGTCCGGCCACCCGCTCGGGTTGTTTCCCAGCAAGCCTCAAGCCCCGCGGGTGATCATCACAAACGCTATGATGGTGGGGATGTTCGACAACCCGGGCGATTGGGAAGTCGCTGCCGAAATGGGGGTCGCCAACTACGGCCAGATGACGGCCGGTGACTGGATGGGGATCGGCCCGCAAGGGGTGGTGCACGAAACATTCACCACACTTTTGTACGCCGGGCGCGCTCAGCTTGGCATCCCGCAAAACAGCAACCTGGCCGGTGTTTTGATCGTGAGCAGCGGACTGGGCGGACTGAGCGGCGCACAGCCAAAAGCCATCGAGATCACCGGCGGAGTCGGCTTGATCGCCGAAGTGGACAAAGGCCGGATAAACGGCTATCTGGACAAAGGGTGGCTGGCCCGCTGCACCGACAGCCCGGAAAAAGCGTTCGAGCTGGCCAGCGAATATGTCCACAAGCGCCGGCCGATCTCAATCGCTTACCACGGCAACATTGTAGATTTGCTCCAATACGCGGTTGACCGCGAGATACATATCCCGATCCTGACCGACCAGACCTCCTGTCACGAAGCGTACGCCGGCGGCTACTGCCCGCATGGAATCACAGTCGAGCAGCGGACAAAGATGCTCAAAAGCAAGCCGGCCGAATTTCGCGCGGCGGTTGACCGTTCGCTGCGCGCCCACTACCGGCTGATCAAGACGCTCTACGACCGTGGAACATACTTTTTCGACTACGGCAATTCATTCCTCAAAGCGGTTTACGACGCGGGGGTCAAAGAGATTTCGCGCAACGGGATTGACGCCAAAGACGGATTTATATATCCGAGCTATATTGAAGACATTATCGGCTCGCATATGTTTGACTGCGGCTACGGCCCGTTCCGGTGGATCTGCCTGAGCGGGGACGCCGAAGATCTGGAAAAAACCGACCGCGCGGCCATCGAGTGCCTTGAACCCAACCGGTGTATCCAAGACCACGACAACTGGGTCTGGATAAAAAATGCCAGCGAAAATAAGCTGGTAGTCGGCACAAGGGCGCGGGTACTTTATCAGGACGCGCGGGGGCGGACAAAAATCGCGCACAAGTTCAACGAAATGGTGCGAACCGGCGCGCTCAAAGGCCCGGTTCTGCTGGGCCGAAACCATGTTGACCTTTCCGGCACAGATTCGCCTTTCCGCGAGACTTCCAATATAAAAGACGGCTCGAATATTATGGCCGACATGTCGATTCACTGCTTTGCCGGCAACTGTGCGCGGGGGATGAGTCTGGTCTCTCTGCACAACGGCGGCGGGGTCGGGATCGGCAAAGCAATCAACGGCGGCTTTGGCATGGTGCTGGACGGCTCTGACCGGGCGGCGCGAATGGCAGAGGACGCGCTGCAATGGGACGTAATCGGCGGGGTGGCCAGAAGAGGCTGGGCCCGCAACAAAAGCGCAATCGAAGCCTGTATCGCCTATAACCGCGAAAGCGCGGGCAGGGGACACATCACCCTGCCAATCATCCCGGATGCTGATTTGATAGAAAGGCTGATTGCGGATAGTTAGATAACCGCTCCGCTGAAAGTGAAATAGACCGCACCACCCTATTAAAGACACATCTAAATCCAAAAAACAGGGGAGGTGACCGACACGCAAAGCATAGAGATCAACCTGTTGCAGATACCCCGTGTCCAAGTTGACGGCGCTGAAGTCACATTCCCCCTGCGCCGGGCTGAGGCGCTGCTCTATTACATGGCCTGCAAACGCTTGGCTACCCGCAAAGAGCTGGTTGACCTGATCTGGGAGACCTGTGACGCAGAGCTGGGCCACAAAAATTTGCGCAATGCCATGTACGTGCTCAAAAAAGCGCTGGGCGCCGAAGTTTTACTCACCCCGCGCAAAACCACCATACTGCTAAACCCCGACCTGTCCATCGTCTGCGATTATACCCGGTTTATGGAGGAAGAAGACTTTCACGCTTACCGCGGACAGTTCTTGAGCGGATTTCACATCAAAGGGGCAGATTCGTTTGACCAGTGGGTCGAGCGCGCCCGCGAAAAAGTGCGGGAAGAATACCTTGCGTACCTTTCGCGCTTGATCCAGGGGGCCAGCCAAAAGGGTGCGGTTGCGCGGGCGGTTCACTATGCTCTGGATTACCTGCGCGAAGAGCCGTCCGATGAGAAGATGAGCTTGTTCTTGATGGAACTTTACCGGTCGGCGGGCAGTTATCAAAAGGCGGCAGAAGCGTATGCAAATTTGCGGGAATACCTCAAAGAGGAGCTGGGGATCGTTCCGCTGGCCGAGACCACACGGGCTTACTACGAGATGTTAAACGAGTGGAACTTAACCGCCGCCGACGCGACCAGGTGGTCCGGGGTGTTGTTCCCTTCTCGGGCACGGCTGTACGACGCCATCAAAAGCACACTTCACCAGTTCGACAAAGAGGGTGGAAACGCGGGTCGGCACCTTCACCTTTCTGGGGAAGCAGGCGCGGGCAAGACCTTTCTGCTCGAAGGCGCGCTTGGCAGCGTGGCTTTTAAAAACACAAAGCTTACACGGGGCAAATGCTTTGAAACCGAGACCGGACGGCCTTACCATGCCTGGCAGCCGGTGCTGATGGATGCGGTCGAGTTTGCGAAAGAAGGCGAGATAGCGCTTTCCGGCAAAGTTCTCAGGCGATTGGCGGGGGCTTTCCCGCCGCTGGAAGGATATCTTGCGGACAGCTATAGTGATGGCTGTGCAGCGCCGGGCAGCATACTTGATGACTTTGTTTACATCTTTCATCTTATCCTGCGCAGGCAGCGGATGGTGGTCATCCTTGAGAACATCCAGTGGATGGACGCGCCGGGCGCGGCTTTGCTGGATGCGCTGGCACGGCGTTTCCACACCGGGCAGCTGCTGCTGATCACGCTGGGGCAGGATTTTTTGCCCACCCATATGCGGGATTACCTCCGGCTGGCCGAAAGCGACCGGCTGCTTGGACAGGAGCAGATACCCGGATTGAGCTTAGACGACGTTTCGATGCTGATCCAAGAACAGTGCGGAAGCGAGGCCGCGCGCCTGACGGCCGCCCAAATCCTAAAAGAAACAGCCGGGAACCTTTCACTGATCAGCTCGGTTTTGCATCCCCGCCCGGCCGACGAGATCGCCGACACACTGCTTGCCCGCTCCCGAGACCTTTTGGCCAAGCGGGTCGAGCAGCTCAGCGCCGGCGGCCGCGCGCTGCTTGAAATGCTCTCGTTTTTTCCGGGCGGCGCGCCTTGCCGGATTCTCGCCGCTCTCTGTGAGATGGAGCGCAAAGATTTGTCGGCTGCCTGCGGTGAGCTGAAACGCCGCGGTTTTGTAAAAGAAGTTGACCAGGGCGATCAGACCCTGTTGACTTTTTTACATCAGAACACCCGGGAGCGAATTTACCTTGGCCACCCGGCCTTAGAGCGGCTGGCCATTCACGAAAGGATTGCGCGCCTGCTTCGCCAACAGCCGGCGCCGCCCACCGGTGAGGTTTACGTGCAGGTCGAATATCACCTGACACAGTCGGGAAACGGGCCGGCGGCCATTCTCTGTAAGGCGGACAGGCTTGCGATGTTTGCGTCCGACTGCTTTCGCAGCTTGCCTGCACTGCAGGGGGCTGAGCCCGGCCTTAAGCAGTCGCTGTCCGCCCACCACCTTGAGCTTGAAACAGCGCTGACCGCGCTTGGACAGATGGCCCCGCTGTCCGACAGCTTAGAAGCTTGCCATGCGCGGCTGACCCTGCTGAATACGGCCATGACACTGCTGTCCGGAAGCGAGGCGCAGGCGCTGAAAATGGCTGTCAGCATCGTCTCTTGCTGCGACGACGCGGCGATCTTTTTGCTGGTGCACTATTTTTGTGAATACGAAAGGCAGACCATCCACCCTGACCGGAGCGGCCTGCCGGGCGTCATCCGCCGCGCCCGCCAAAAATATGACGGCCAAAGCCGGGTTTGTATTTTCCTGCATTGGCTGGAGGGGCGATTGCATGCCCAAAACGGTGAATACGAGCAAGCCGCGGCCTGTCTGCAAAGCGGGCTGAAGCTGGCCGGTCAAAGCGGGCTGGTCAAAGCCGGAATACTGCATGCCCAAGGAGTTTTGCTGCTCAGGCAAAAGCGGTATGGCCAAGCGCACAGCGCGCTCACAAAAGCGATTGACTCGCTGGGTGACGCCGAACCCTGCGCCGGGATGTCTTTTATTTACTTAGATTGCAGTCTGGCTGAAAGCTTTCGCGGTGATCGGGAGGCCGCCCGGCAGATGGCGCACACCGCAGCCAGTCTGGCTGTCAAAGGGGCGGATGCCACCGGGCTGGTGGCCGCGTATGCCCGCCTGGCGGTTTTATCGGCTAATAATCAACCGGAGGCGCTTGGTTTTCTGCAAAAAGCCGCCGAGCTGGCCGACCAGGCGTCTTCCCCCCATGAACATGGGCTTGTCTGTTACGCAAAGGCCGCGCTTCGGCACAGCCTTGACGGAGCGGTGGATGCCGGCGGCCGGCTGGCCGGGGAATTAAACCAGCCCCTTTCGGTCTACTGCCGAAAAGGGCTGATGCTGCTGTCCACAGTCAAGGACACAATCGAGCAGGAAGAATTGCGCGGCTTGCTGGCTTTGCCGCACTGATGGCTGTCGGCAATAGAACACTTTGGGCCTGTTGACATAAAGCTAACGACCCGTATTTTTGGCGATTTTAATGCCTTTCTGCGTTGTCGTCACAAAATACTGACGATGAGCGCCCACACAGCGAAGAGTCTCAGCGGAATACATCTAGTATTCCTCAATCCTCCGCCTTGAAATGCACTCAAAATCGCTCAAAAATCCGTGCATTCCATTTATGTCAACAGACCCTTAGCAGTTTTGCGCGACAACTTTCCCTTTCTTGACTACTGAGTTCACCAGGTTGTTGCCGTAGCGGTAAAAAATATAGTCAAGGTCGGGCGAATTCCAAATGACCAGGTCGGCCTGCTTGCCGACTTCAAGGGTGCCAATTTGATCAGCTCGCCCAATGGCCGCCGCGCCGTTTAAAGTGACGGCGGTCAAAACTTCGGCGGGGTTCATCCTATATCTATTACAGGCGAGATACATAGGCAATTGCAGGTTTAAGTTGGGGTTGGAACCGGGGTTGAAATCGGTACAAACGGCCACCGCGACACCGGCCAGAATCATATCGCGAGCTCTGGCATAGTCCTTGCCCAAATGAAAAGATGTACCGGGCAACAGACAAGCCACCACATTGTTGTCCGCAAGCGCCTGAATCCCCTCGTCGCTTGCCTGGATTAGATGTTCAGCCGAGAGACACCCGGCGCTTGCCGCCATTTCCGCCCCGCCGATCGGGTTGATTTCGTCGACATGCGCCTTGGGAATTAGCCCGTGTTCGACCGCTTTGCCCAGAATGTAGCTGGCCTCTTTGGTGGTAAAGACGGCTGTCTCGCAAAAGATGTCACAAAACTCAGCCAGCCCTTCGGCTTTGACGGCGGGCATCATCACATCGCATACAAGGTCGATGTACTCTTCGCGGTCACAGCGATATTCAGGCGGGATTGCGTGCGCACCCATGAATGTACGCACTAGCTCAACCTGTGCGTGCTCACCCAGTTTTTTTGCGACACGCAGCTGTTTTAGCTCATCCGCCAAATTCAGCCCGTAGCCGCTTTTGCATTCAATGGTGGTGCTGCCGTGCGCGAGCATGTCGCTTAACAGCCCCATTCCTTTTTCGAACAGCTCGTCCTCCGACGCTTCCCGAGTTTTGCCGACGGTGTCCAGAATGCCGCCGCCCGAGCGCAAAATATCCAGATAAGACTCACCGGCCAGCTTGCGCGCCATTTCTTTCTGACGCCAGCCGCCAAAGACCAGATGGGTGTGCGCGTCAACCAAACCCGGCGTTACCAAACGGCCCTCGCAGTCGATGGTTTTATCCGCTGCCGGTGCCCTTTCGCAAAGGCCAATGTAGGCGATTCTGCCGGCTTCGATTCCAACCGCGGCCTTCTCAATCAGGGTGATCTCTCCCTGACTCTTGCCTTTTGCGGCTGTATTGCCCACCGGGGTTGCCAACACGCCGATGTTTTTGAGTATCAGTTCCAATGCATCCACACTCCATTCTTTGTCTGCGGCCACGCTGAGGACAGGCTGTGCGAGGCCGGGTAAACCGAACCGGCCTATCCGTATATATTTCGCGTGCAAGGTAAAACGCACATAAATAGTTATACTAACATTACCACACAAAAGGGTTGCTAGCAACCGATAAATGAGGGCGATCGGTTACGTTTTGTGAAAAATAGACGGAAGTTAGACGCCGGGCTATTATAATTGTATTCAGATGTGGAAAGAAAATTTAGGCTCAAGTTGTATTGTTACAAAAATACGCGCACGATACGCATTAAATAACCTGTGTGCGCAAGACAAAGCGCCCCGGCCGGACTGCGGCGTCGTCTATCCTGTGGTACAGGCAACGAAAAATAACAAAGAGAAAATTGTGAAAGGAAGATTGCCCAATGAACTTGCAAAACGAAGCCGTAACCATTGCGCTCGATCGTGAATTGCCCAAAATGCCGGAGTTTGACCCCAAATATAGGCGTGCGCCCCGGCGTGAGTCGATGCTGTCAGCGGAAGACAAAGTGACCGCGATCAAAAACGCGCTGCGCTACATCCCCAAAGAGCACCACGGTATGATGGCCAAAGAGTTCGCAGCCGAGCTCGAAGAGCACGGGCGGATTTACGGTTACCGCTTTCGGCCCCAGGGCAAGCTTTACGGAAAGCCGCTCGATGAATACAAGGGGAACTGCACCGAGGCCAAAGCCTTTCAGGTCATGATTGACAACAATCTTGATTTTGACGTTGCCCTCTACCCCTATGAGCTGGTTACTTACGGCGAGACCGGGCAGATTTTTCAAAACTGGATGCAGTACCGGCTGGTCAAAAAATACCTCGAAACCATGACGGATGAGCAGACCTTGGTGTTGCTTTCCGGCCACCCGCTCGGGCTTTTCCGCTCGCACAAAATGTCGCCCCGCGCCATCATCTCCAACGGGATGTTTGTCGGCCTGTACGACAACCCGCAGGCGTTTAACCGCGCGGCGGCGATCGGTGTTTCCAACTACGGCCAGATGACGGCGGGCGGCTGGATGTACATAGGCCCGCAGGGGATTGTACATGGCACATTCAATACACTGCTCAACGCCGGGCGCATCTTCCTCGGTGTACCGCAGGATAAAGACCTTGCCGGCAAGTTGTTTGTCACATCCGGTTTGGGTGGAATGAGCGGCGCGCAAGGCAAGGCCGCTGAAATTTCGGGTGCGGTGTCCATCATCGCTGAAGTGGACATCTCGCGGATCAACACCCGCCACGAACAGGGCTGGGTCAGCAAGCAGACCGGCTCACTTGAACAAGCGGCCGCGTGGGCAAATGAAAAACTGGCCGCCAAAGAACCCTGCGCCATCGCTTACCACGGCAACATCATCGACCTGCTTGAATACCTGATCGAAAAGAATATTCACGTCGATCTGCTCTCCGACCAGACCTCCTGCCACGTGCCCTATGACGGCGGCTACTGCCCGCAGGGGCTGAGCTTTGAGCAGCGCACCGAAATGCTGGGCAAAGACCCCGCCCGCTTCTGTGAGCTGGTCGACAAATCCCTGCGCCATCACTATGATTTGATCTGCAAACTGCACGAGCGCGGCGTTTACTTCTTCGACTACGGCAACAGCTTCCTCAAAGCGGTCAACGACGCCGGGGTTACCGACATCTGCAAAAACGGGGTAGACGCGGTTGACGGGTTTATCTTCCCGTCCTATGTTGAGGACATCCTCGGCCCGCAGTTATTTGACTACGGTTACGGGCCCTTCCGCTGGTGCTGTCTTTCCGGCAAACAGGAAGACCTGGACGCGACCGACAAAGCGGCAATGGACTGCATCGGCCCTGAGCGCCGTTATCAGGACCGGGACAACTATGTCTGGGTGCGGGACGCGAAGAAAAACAAGATGGTGGTTGGCACAAAATGCCGCATCCTCTATCAGGATGCTGAAGGGCGCACAAAGATCGCGCTGCGCTTTAACGAGATGGTTCGAAAAGGTGAGATCGGCCCGATCATGCTCGGCCGCGACCACCACGACACCGGCGGAACAGATTCGCCTTTCCGCGAGACATCCAACATCAAAGACGGCTCGAACATCACCGCTGATATGGCTACCCAGTGCTTTGCGGGCAACTGCGCGCGCGGGATGAGCCTGGTCGCCCTGCACAACGGCGGCGGCGTGGGGATCGGCAAATCGATCAACGGCGGCTTCGGAATGGTGCTGGACGGCAGTGCGCGGGTGGATGAAATTCTTAACGCGGCCATGCCCTGGGATGTTATGGTCGGCGTATCCCGCCGCGCCTGGGCAACCAACCAACACGCGGTCGAAACCGTAAAAACTTACAATCAAAACAATGCCGGCACCGACCACATCACGGTTCCCGAAGTGGCTGATGATGCGCTGATCCGCGCGGCACTTGGCGGAAAATAATAACCCGAAGACTCTTGGGGGCTAAACAAGCCCCCGAGGCTCTTCCTTTTTTATCGCAACCAACTTAAAGTAAAAGGAGCAAACAATAATGGCAAAAATCGTACAGTGCATCCCGAATTTTAGCGAAGGGCGCGACCAGGCGGTTGTCGACGCGCTTGTGGCCACCGCAAAAAGCGTACCCGGCGTTACCCTGCTTGACCACTCGTCGGACGCCAGCCACAACCGCAGCGTTTTCACTTTGGTCGGTGACCCGGATGGAATTGCCGAAGCAGCGTTTAAGCTCTGTAAGCTGGCGAGTGAAAAGATCGACATGACAAAACATACCGGCGAACACCCGCGCATGGGCGCGACCGACGTTATCCCGTTTGTCCCCATCAAAGACTGCACCGCCGCCGATTGCGTCGAAATCTCAAAAAAAGTGGCCGCGCGGATCTGGAACGAACTCCAAATCCCCATCTTTCTGTATGAAGATTCTTGCGCGAGTGAATCCCGCCGCAACCTGGCCGCTGTCCGCAAGGGGCAGTTTGAGGGGATGCCCGAAAAGCTAAAACAAGACGAGTGGGCGCCCGATTTTGGCGAGCGCAAAGTACACCCAACAGCCGGTATCACCGCGGTCGGAGCGAGAATGCCGCTGGTCGCCTACAACGTAAACTTGGGTACTTCGGATATTGAAATCGCAAACGCAATTGCGAAAGTCGTTCGCGGCTCAAGCGGCGGCTTTAAATATTGCAAAGGGATCGGCGTTATGCTCGAAGACCGCAATATCGCCCAAGTGTCCATGAACATGGTCAACTACGAGGGCACACCGATTTACCGGGTGTTCGAGCTGATCCGCATCGAAGCCGAGCGCTGGGGCGTTCCCATCATCGGCAGCGAAATTGTCGGCCTTACCCCGGCCAAAGCGCTGATCGACTGCGCCGATTACTACCTAAAGCTCGAAAACTTTGACTACAGCAAACAAGTGCTCGAAAATCACCTTTTGGGTTAACGGGAGGGCTGCGATATGTTGCTTGTTGACTACACGATCAAAGGTTTCGCTGACCTGCTCGCCTCCGACGCACCCGCGCCGGGGGGCGGCTCAACTGCCGCGCTTGAGGGCGCGCTGGGCGCTTCTCTGGCCAGGATGGTGGGGGCCCTGACTGTCGGGCGGAAAAAATACGCCGAGCATGCCGATTTCGCGGATGATTTGACCGCCAAGACCGAGCGGATAAGAACCGACTTTCTGGCCGTGATTGACGAGGACACTTTGGCGTTTAACCAGGTCAGCGCGGTTTTCGAAATGCCCAAAGACACTGACGAGCAGAAAGCCGCCCGAAAAGAGGCAATGCAGTCGGCGCTTAAATCCTGTGTTTTGCCGCCCTTTAAAATGATGCAGCTCAGCTTGGAGGCGATTGAGCTGACCGCGCAGGCGGTGGGCAAAACCAACGCGAGTGCCGCGAGTGATTTGGGCGTTGCCGCACTCAGCTTAAAAGCCGCAGTGCAGGGCGCCTGGCTGAATATCCTCATCAATATCGGCGGGCTGAGCGATACCGGCTTCGCGGACGAATACCGCCAAAAAGGCGAGGGAATCCTGTCGAAAGCACTGCCGCTGGCCGACGAGGTTTACAATGCCATACTCGGCGACTTAATATCACAGGCTTAAACTCCAAACGCGCAATCAAGCCCACAGTCAGAAAGGAGTTGTAATGATGGATCTGACCAACAAGCGTTTAAGCGAAGAAGAATTTTACGCGCAGCGAGGCGAAGTATTAAGCCAGTGGCCGACAGGGAAAGACGTAGATATGCAAGCAGGGGTCGAGTACCAGAAAAAGCTGCCGTCTCGCAAAAATTTTTCGCACAAGCTGCAAAAAGCGAAAAAGAACGGGGTAACGCTGATCCAGCCGCGAGCAGGGGTAGCGCTGATCCCCGAGCATATCCAGCTTCTTACATATTTACAAGATAAAGGTGAAGCAGACCTCTTGCCCACCACCATAGACAGCTACACCCGCCAGAATAGGTTTGAGAACGCCCAACAGGGAATCGAAGAATCTGTGAAATCGGGGAAGTCAATGTTAAACGGGTTTCCGGCCGTAAACCACGGGGTAGAGGGCTGCCGGCAGATCGTAGAGGCCCTGGATATTCCGGTGCAGGTAAGGCACGGCACACCGGATGCGCGGCTGCTTACCGAAATCACCTACTCAGGCGGGTTTACCAGCTATGAGGGCGGGGGGATCAGCTACAATATCCCGTACTCCAAAAATGCGGATCTGACCAAGACCATCTCAGACTGGCAGTATGTGGACCGCCTGACCGGGATGTATGAAGAAGCGGGCGTAACCATCAACCGCGAACCGTTTGGCCCGTTGACCGGCACACTTGTCCCGCCCTGCATCTCCCACGCGGTGGCCATCATCGAAAGCCTGCTGGCGGCTGAGCAGGGGGTCAAGAACCTCACGGTCGGCTACGGCCAGTGCGGTAACCTTATCCAAGACGTGGCGGCGGTGCAGACATTGCAATCCCTGACCGATGAATACCTCATCAAATACGGTTACAGCGATGTTGAAGTCACAACCGTGCTGCACCAGTGGATGGGTGGGTTCCCCCAGGACGAAGCCAAGGCGTTCTCGGTTATCTCGTGGGGGAGTACGGTCGCCGCGCTGTCTAAAGCAACCAAAGTCATTGTCAAAACCCCGCACGAAGCGATGGGAATCCCGACCATGGAAGCCAACGCACAGGGGCTGCGCTGTACCAAACAGATGATCTCAATGCTCAGGGATCAGACGCTGAACGAAAACTCACTGGCCGGCGAAAAGGCGATCATCTCAGCCGAGACCCACTGTATTGTGGATAAAGTGTTCGAGCTGGGCGGCGGGGATCTGGCAGTGGGGGCGGTGCGCGCTTTTGCGGCCGGTGTATTGGATATCCCGTTTGCGCCATCCCGTGCAAACGCGGGCAAACTGCTGCCTGTGCGGGATAACCACGGCGCTGTGCGGATTTTCGATCCGGGCAGCTTGCCTCTAAGCGGCGATCTGCTCGCTTTCCACAAAGACAAAATCGCAGAGCGAGCCAAAGAGGAGCGCAGGGACCCATCCTTCCAGATGGTGACCGACGATGTGTACGCGATCAGTCAGGGAAGGCTGGTCGGCAGGCCGAAATAGTTGACAGTTGACAATTGAAAGCTCACAGTGAAAGAGTCCGCTGAGCGGACGGTATTCAAATCCATCGCGCTTTGCGCGATTCCATAACTGTCAACTGTACACTGTCAACTGTCAACTGGATTAATCAAGGGGTGCAAGGATATGAAGATTATAAAAGGCGTGTGCGCGCCGGGGCGTACCGGTTTCTTTTTTGACGACCAGCGTGCAATCAAAGCGGGGGCGAAAGCGGACGGCGCGAGTTATAGCGGCTCACCGGTTACATCGGGGTTTTCGGCAGTCCGTCAGGCAGGGGAGTCGGTCTCGGTTCTGCTGATTCTTGAGGATGGGCAGGTTGCCCACGGTGATTGCGCAGCCGTGCAGTATTCGGGCGCGGGCGGCAGGGATCCGCTTTTTCTGGCGGACGACTTTATCCCGGTGATCGAGAAAGAGATATTCCCGGCCCTTGTGGGCAAAGAGGTCACAAGCTTCCGCGAGATGGCCGGCAAGCTGGAAGAAATGAAAGTAAACGGCAAACAACTGCACACGGCTATTCGCTACGGTGTGTCACAGGCAATCCTGGACGCCGTTGCCAAATCACAGCACAAGCTGATGTGTGAGGTTGTGGCCAAAGAATATGAGCTGCCGCTGGACGCGAAGCTGATCCCCATTTTTACCCAATCAGGGGATGACCGATACAACAACGTGGATAAGATGATCCTCAAAGGTGCGCAGGTATTGCCCCACGGCCTGATCAACAATGTACAGACAAAGCTGGGCGAAAAAGGCGAGCTGCTGCACGAATATGTGGGCTGGCTACGGGATCGCGTTTTGGCGTTGCGTATGGGTAAAGACTATCTGCCGGTTTTGCACATCGATGTGTATGGAACAATCGGCCAGGCGTTTGGAAATCACAATTACGCCGGTATGGCCGACTATCTGCAAACGCTTGAGCAGGCGGCAAAACCGCTGAAATTGCGGATTGAGGGCCCGATGGATGTAGAAGAGCGGGAGGGCCAGATGAAAGCGCTTTCCGCGTTGACCAAACTGCTGGATGAGCGGAAGATCGAAGTAGAGCTTGTGGCCGACGAGTGGTGCAACACGCTGGAGGATATCCGGTATTTTGCCGACAACAAAGCCGGGCATATGGTACAGATCAAGACCCCGGATTTGGGCGGGGTGGGCAACACGGTCGAAGCGGTGCTTTACTGCAAAGAAAAAGGGATCGGCGCGTATCAGGGCGGTACTTGCAACGAGACCAACCGCTCGGCTGAAGTCTGTGTACATCTGGCAATGGCAACCCGGCCCGATCAAATCCTCGCAAAGCCGGGGATGGGGGTAGACGAGGGCTATATGATCGTCAACAACGAAATGCAGCGGATTATCGCGCTGCTGAAGAATAGTTGACAGTTGACAATTGAAAGTTGACAGTGAAAGAGTCCGCTGCGCGGACGTCATTCAAATTCATCGCGCTTTGCGCGATTCTATAACTGTCAACTGTACACTGTCAACTGTCAACTGAAACGGAGGTTACCATGCGCGAAGAATTCCGGATACTTTCAACCACGGCGATTCTGGGTTACGGATTCCCGCTTTCCTCTTTTGAAGAGGGGATGAAGCGCGGCCCGCACCTGATCGCGGTGGACGGCGGATCTACCGACCCCGGGCCTTATTATCTGGGCGCAGGGGTGTCTTTCACCAACCGCGAGGCGGTCAAGCGCGACCTTGAAATTATGATCAAAGCGGGGGTAGAAAACAAAATTCCGGTTGTGGTCGGCTCGGCGGGCGGCTCAGGCGGTGCGCCCCATCTTCAGTGGTGCCGTGAAATTGTTGAAGAAATCGCCAAAGAAAACGATCTGCATTTTAAATTGGCCGTCATTCACGCGGAACTGGACAAAGGGATGTTGGCAAAAGAGCTGGCGGCGGGCAAGATCACACCGCTCGAACCCGCGCCCGAACTCACACAGGAAGAACTGGAAGCCACCAGCCGTGTGGTCGCGCAGATGGGGGTTGAGCCGTTTATCGCGGCGTTCGAGCGCGCGCCGGATGTCATTCTGGCCGGGCGCGCTTATGACCCGACCTGTTTTGCGGCTTTGGCAATCAAACAGGGGTATGACCCGGCGCTGTCTTTGCATCTGGGGAAGATCCTTGAGTGCGCGGCCATCTGTGCCACCCCGGGCAGCGGGAGCGACTGCATGTTCGGCTACATCGGCGAAGATTACTTCCGGCTTGAGCCGCTCTCAAATGTGCGCAAGTGCACAACCCTTTCGGTGGCCGCGCACACGCTGTACGAAAAGACAAACCCGTACATCCTGCCCGGGCCGGGCGGCGTGCTTGACCTGCATGAATGCAAGTTTGAGCAGGAAAGCGAAAACACAGTCAGGGTGAGCGGCACAAAGTTTATCCCATCCGAATTTAACGCGGTAAAGCTGGAGGGCGCAAAGAAAGTCGGCTGCCGGACCGTTTCCATCGCGGGGACAAGGGACCCGGTTATGATCGCAAAGATCGACGAGATCATGGCGGGGGTAAAAGAGCGGGTATCCGACAACTTTAAGGGACAGCTTGAAGATTATCACCTGCGCTTTAACATCTACGGCCGGGACGGCGTGATGGCTGCCCTTGAGCCGCAGCCAACCACAGACGGCGCGCACGAGCTGGGCATCGTCATCGAGGCCACCGCGCCCACCCAAAGCCAAGCGGACACCATCTGTGCTTTTGCCCGGTCTACCATGCTTCATTACGGATACCAGGGCAGGCGCTCAACCGCCGGGAACCTCGCGTTCCCGTACTCACCCAGCGACTTTCACGCCGGGGAGGTTTACGAGTTCAGCGTTTATCACCTGTTGCGGGCAGATGACCCGGCCAAATTGTTCCCCTTTGAGATTGTAGAACTTGGAGGTGACCGCGCATGATGACCAAACTAAGCGAGATTACTGAGGTTATCCGCTCGAAAAACGCGGGTCCGTACGAGTTGACTTTTGACATTATGTTCAAAGACTACACGTGGTTTGAGAAAGTCTGTAAAGCAAAAGTGATCAACGAACAGCTGATCTGCGACATTTACCGAATAAAGCGAGAAGACATCATAAATATTGTTGAGTTTTATCCGGCCAAAGCGATCAAGGTTACCATCAAGCGGCCGATCCCTTCAGGGAGTTTGGGCGAGACCGACGTTTATGGCGCACAGCAACACGGGCCGCTTTTGGGCCTTGCGTTTGACTTATAAAGGAGTGTGAAGATTGAAGAAAAAACTGATCATCGGTGTAATAGGCGCCGACGTTCACGCGGTTGGCAACAAGATTCTCGACCACGCTTTTACCGCCGCCGGCTTTGAGGTGATTAATCTGGGCGTGATGGTTTCTCAGGAGGAATACATCGAGGCCGCGGTTGAATGTGCGGCTGATGCGATCATTGTCTCTTCTCTTTACGGACACGGGGAGTTAGACTGCCGCGGTTTGCGCGAAAAATGTCAGGAGGCCGGAATCGGCGACATCCTGCTTTATGTGGGCGGAAATATTGTGGTTGGCAAACAGCCTTTCGAAGATGTTGAGCGGCGTTTTCTTGATATGGGCTACAATCGCGCTTACCCCCCGGGTACTGATCCCGAGACTGCGATCGGGCATCTTAATGCCGATTTAGGCGTCTAAGGGGGCGGGTAGATGCCTCTGCTCCTGATTGACTTTGGCAGTACGTTCACCAAGTTGACCGCTGTTGACCTGCAGGCGGGGGAAGTAATCGGCGCGGCCGGTGCGCATACAACGGTGGAGACCGACGTGGGCGAGGGGCTTAACACTGCGCTCAGTGAACTCAAGCGCCAGACCGGACTGAACCACTTTGAACGGCGGCTGGCCTGTTCAAGCGCGGCGGGCGGTTTGCGGATGGTTGTCTGTGGGCTTGTGCCCGCGCTGACCGCGCAGGCAGCCAAAATCGCATCTCTGGGCGCGGGCGCAAAAGTCGTGAAGACCTATGCTTATGAATTGACGCGAGAAGACGTCGACGAGATCGCGCAGACCGCGCCGGATATCCTGCTCCTGACCGGGGGGACGGACGGCGGAAACCGCGCGTGCATCCTGCACAACGCGAAGATGCTGGTTGACTGCCAAGCGCGGTTCCCGATATTAATCGCGGGCAACCGGGCTTGCGCGGCCGAGTGTGAAAGCACCCTGGCCGGCTGGGAGACAGCCCGGTGCGAGAACGTGATGCCCGGCCTCGGTAAACTCAATGTCGAGCCGGTACAGCGGCATATTCGCGAATTGTTCCTGCGCCGGATTATTCAGGCGAAAGGGTTATCCCGTGAAGCGGCGCTGATTGACGGGATTTTGATGCCCACACCGGCCGCTGTCCTGCGCGGGATGGAGCTGCTGGCCAAGGGAACGGGCGCTCTGCCCGGGCTGGGCGAGCTGGTGGCGGTTGATTTGGGCGGCGCGACGACCGACGTCTATTCGATGGCATCCGGTGCGCCGGATAACGGAAACACGGTGATGAAAGGATTGCCCGAGCCGTGGGTCAAGAGAACGGTGGAAGGTGATATTGGGATGCGCTACAGCGCCGACGGAGTTCTGGCGGCGGTGGGCGCGGACGAGCTAGGACGGTTGGCAAACCTGGCATCGGATACTGTAATTGAATTGGTCGGACAGATCGCGGTAAACCCCGCAACCCTGCCAGACACCCAAGCCCTGGCCGCGCTTGACTGCGCACTGGCCGGCGCGGCGGTCCAAGTTGCGATGACCCGACACGCGGGTACAATCGAGGAAGTCTACACGCCCACCGGCCCGACCTGGCTGCAAACCGGCAAAAACCTGACCGGAGTGAAGACGCTTATTCTGACCGGCGGTGCGTTGATTCACAGCGAGCGGCCTGAGAAAATCGCCGGACACGCACTCTATAGCCAGGCAGAGTCCGCCTCCCTGCGGCCTAAGTCAGCGAGGATATTGGTTGACCGCAAGTACATCATCTCAGCTATGGGGTTGTTGGCCGAAGACCACCCGGAAACCGCGCTTGGCATTTTAAAACGAGAATTGACAGAAAGGGGGAAGCCGGTATGAGCCTTATCCCACTTCAGCGAAATCATTTGTACAGCATTTATTTCGCGCCGCGCGGAAACCGCCGTATGGCACAGCTTGGGATGCAACTCGCGCAGCTGCACTTAAGTCCGTTTGATCAGCTGATCGGTGTGATGGGTGAGGCGGGTTCGGGCAAGAGCCTGCTGATCAAGGGGATGTTCCCCGGCCTTGAGTTGACCAACGACGACGAGGGCGTCAACATCCGCCCCTTGCCCATTTTGGATGTGGATAGCTCGGGCGGGTTCTTTTCCAACCACACCTACCACATGGATATCCGCTTTGAGTCGGCGTTCACCCAGATGCATGACTTGGCCGAAGCGGTCAAAAAGGCGCTGACTATGGGAAAGCGGGTGGTGGTCGAACACTTTGACCTGCTTTATCCCTTTTTGGATAAACGAAACGCCGATGTTCTGATCGGGGTAGGCGCCGAAGTCGCAATCGCGCGGACAACCATCTTCGGGCCGTTGCCGGACGAAATCGCGAAGATGGCGTTTGACACAATTAAATACCGCAAGATGGCGCACACCGCCGAAGATTTGATCGACTACCTGCTTACCGACAGCCTGGATGAAGATTATGAGCACAGCGATGTGCGCAACGGCTTTGTCCTGCGCTTTCAAAAGCGGCCGATCTTTGACCTTGAGCGGTTGGCCAAGAATATGGAAGACCTGATCGATCAGGATATCCCAATCTCTTACGCGGACGAAAACCACATCAACGTTGGCGATCGCCTGCAAAGGTGCACCGGCCCGCGGATGCATGTCCGAAGTACGGGCGAGATCGAAGTATTCCGCCTGCTCGACCACATCATTTATGACGCGCAGGAAAAGAGATATCTGCTGGTCGGGCTGGTGGGAAAGCGCGGGGGAGACATCGAAGAAGATTTAAACCGGCTGGGGTTTGGGGGATAATTATGCGGATAATCAAGTCGCAAAAAATTACTGAAGCGGTGGCCAGGCTTTGTATACGGGCCAACTGCCGCCTTTCGCAGGATGTGAAAGATTGTATCCAGGCCTGTCACGCCGGTGAGACCTGGCCGATCGCCAAAGATACACTGGGTAAGATCATCGAAAACTATGAACTGGCCGCGCGCGCCAATGTACCTGTTTGTCAGGATACCGGCGTCGCCTGCGTTTTTTTAGAAATCGGTGAGGATGTACACATAAGTGGCAGAATTGCCGACGCGGTTGATGAGGGTGTGCGCCGGGGTTATGGCGAGGGATATCTGCGCAAGTCGGTGGTCAGCGAGCCGCTGTTTGAGCGGATAAACACAAAGGACAACACCCCGGCCTTTCTCTATACCGAGTATGTGCCGGGTGATCAGGTGACGGTGACCGTTGCGCCCAAAGGGTTCGGCAGCGAAAACGAAAGCAAGCTCAAGATGCTTTTGCCATCCGACGGGATTGACGGCGTGATCAAGTTTGTGGTCGAGTCGGTCGCCGGTTCCGGACCCAACCCATGCCCGCCGGTATTGGTGGGGGTCGGGCTGGGCGGTACATTTGACAAGGCTGCTCTACTGGCTAAAAAGGCATTGCTCCGCCCGGCCGGGCAGCCAAACGCCGATCCGCGCTACGCCCAGTTAGAGACAGAGCTGCTCGAAAAAATCAACGCCCTTGGCATCGGCCCGCAAGGCTACGGCGGCCGGGCAACCGCGCTGGCCGTGGCCATCGAGTATACGGCTACCCACATTGCCGGCCTGCCCTGTGCCATCAACCTCAACTGTCATGTGGCCCGACACGCTTCGGAGGTGATCTAAATGACCCATCATATCCAGCTGCCGCTGACAAAAGAGGCGGCAAAATCCCTGAAAAGCGGAGACGCCGTCTACCTGACCGGAACAGTCTACACCGCGCGGGATGCCGCACACAAGCGGTTTGTCCAGCTTTTACAGGAAGGCGGCGAGATGCCGATCGAAATGGATGGCGCGGTTATTTACTACGTGGGGCCGACCCCGCCAAAGCCCGGGCAGATCATCGGCTCTGCCGGGCCGACCACCAGCTCGCGGATGGACGTCTACGCGCCGGAGCTTATCAGATGCGGCCTGCGCGGAATGATCGGAAAAGGCAAGCGGACAAGCGAAGTAGTCGAGGCCATGAAGGAGTCGGGCGCGATCTATTTCGGGGCGATCGGCGGGGCGGGTGCGCTGCTGGCTGAGTGCATCAAATCCAGCGAGGTGGTGGCGTTTGAGGACCTTGGCACCGAGGCTGTCCGCAAGCTGGAAGTCGAGCGGTTTCCGGCGGTGGTACTCATTGACGCGTCCGGGCGCGACCTTTATCATGACGGCCGGGAAGACTATCTGACAAACGGGAAATAGCTCTGATCTCTCTCTACATAATACAGCAACAAAAGGACACGGCCCGCTGGCCGTGTCCTTAGTTTAGGCAGATGCACTTAGCCGCGCGTGCTGATATCGTTAACTTTCGCGGAACTGCGTTCTTTTTGTCGTTTTTTCTCGTCGTACATGGCCTCATCCGCACGGCCGAACAGGTCTCGCAAACTGTTGTCAGCCTCTTTGTCGAATGTGGCCGCGCCAAATGCACAGCTAAATCTATGCGGATGAGATATCATGGTCCTTTCCTCACCGAGTGTCAAAAGCAGTGCGTCGATTTCCGATTGTTGTTTGCCGACGACAACAGCAGCAAACTCGTCCCCGCCAATCCGAAAAAGCTTGCCCGAATTGCCGATGTGCTTGGCCAGTACATTTGCGATGCCTGTGAGGTAAGCATCCCCCGCTTTGTGCCCAAATGTATCGTTGATTGTTTTTAGATTATTCACATCGAAGATGATCAGCGTCACTTTGGCGTCTTCGTTTTCGTTAAGCAGCTCTTCACACTCGCGAAGCCGGTGCTCGAAAGAGAGCCGGTTCTCATAGCCGGTCAAGAAGTCTGTGTATGCCAGCTTTTGATAGAACGGTTCACTTGCCTTGCTGATCGAAAGATAGGCGACGACCGAAATCAAAAGAATCAGAGCGGCCGACACTGCGAGGCTGTACATTGCTGTCCGGCGGTGAGATTCTTGCAGTGAATCGACATCATACTCCATTGCGACAATCAGCAGAACCTGACCGTCTGCGTTCAGCACAGGCCAATAAATCGCGAAGAGGTCGCCGTGCTCTTCGGTATTGTGTACTTGGCTGCTTGAGACCGCAATCCCGTCGCGAATACTTACGCGCAGCTCCTCCATCATCGAATCAGGCGGCCGATAATTTCCGCTCGGCGTGATCAGAGATGTATAAACATCGCCGGAACCGCCTTCCCAAGCGACGTAAAGATGCTGAATGCCGCCAATCCCTTGGATGAGATTCAACCGGTCCTGCACTTCGGATCTTATCCGCACATCGGTCACTGCCCCAACGAGGTCCTCAGTGGTGAGTACCTGAACAATATAATCCAGCACCCCGCGCGAGCGCTCCCGCATGTCGCCGATCATAGCATTGTAAGTCATAGCATAAAAAATGCTATACACACCGGCCGCGGCAATAATAACAGCGGTCAGCAAGATAATATACAATCTGATAATGAGCTTGTTGTTCACACAATCACTCCGCTCTGTAATGCGCGATGGCAAAGTTACCGTATACATGCGGCTAAAAACGGCCGGAAGCCATATCGCCGGCCAGAAAATTTCACATATGTAGGCCGTGACTGATCAGTTAATATCAAGTATTCTTAAAGCAAAAATCGCTATTGACAGCTTATTTAAATTATACTATTTTAATGGCTCTATGTCAATTAATCAAAGTAGTTGGAGTAAAAATAACGGTAACACGTGAGACGGTTTGCGCCGGGCTCGCGCTGATGTCGGGAAATCTGTCGTTGATTTTTGATCATCACACATGTATAATGTAAACTGACCAGCGACCATACATTGCCAAAAGAAAAGAAGAAACCGCAAGTATGAAAACATTTAACGTCAATGTATTGTATACCTATAAGTTTATCAGCGAGTGTTTGCCCATCTACGCTTTTTACACCATTCTGTTTATCGAGCGGGGGAAGTCGGTCACCGAAATCGCCGTACTGATCGCGCTTTGGAGCGCGTTTTCCATCGTGTTTGAGATACCGTCCGGGATTCTGGCCGACCGGTGGAATCGAAGGAACTTGCTTGCACTGGCAGCTGTGCTGCAGGGGGTTTGCTTTGTTGTCTGGTATTTTTCCCACACCTTTTGGATGTTTGCGCTCGGTTTTTTGTTCTGGGCGGTTTCAGGGGCGTTCGTCTCGGGAACAGAAGAGGGCCTGATTTACGACAACCTGAAAAGCGACGGGTGTGAGGATCGGTTCACCGAAGTATACGGCAGGGCAAAGTTTTACGCAAATGTGGGCGCCATCGCCGGAATCGCGTCTGCCGGTGTGATGGCCAGTTTTATCCGGATCGAAACCATCGCGTTGATCTCGGCGGCAATCTGCCTTGTCAACGCGGTCTTTGCGCTGCAAATCAGGGAGAAGAACTTGTACGGCGAACAGTTGGGCGAAGAATCTGCCGGCGTGTTTGAAACGCTCAAGCAGGCGTGCGTCTTTATCAAAGGCAGTGGCGTGGCCGCGGTTGCCATTCTGTTTTTGGTGTTGTTCGCGAGTTTGGGCAGTTATCTCGACGAGTTTGATGCGCTCATCATCAACGATTTTGGGATGTCTAACGTTTGGGTCAGTGTGATTTTAGCCGTGCGGTTTGCGTTCATTGCGCTGGGTGATCTTTTAGCGCCGGTTGTGGAAAAGAAAATCTCGTCTCCGGGGCAGATATTTTTGCTCAGTGGGTTGTCGTCTGTTTTGCTCATAGTTTTTGCCGCGGTTTGGAACCAATACGCGATCCTGGTTTTTGGCCTGGCGTTTATGTTGATGGCGGTGGCTGAGATTTTGCTGGTAAACGCGCTGCAAAATGAGATCAAAGAAGAGGGCAGGGCGACGGTGATGTCTTTTTTCGGGGTTGGGCAAAATGTTGCGATGATTTGTTTTAGCTTGATTTTTGCGCTGCTTGCGGGGGTGTTTACCTTGCAGCAGGTTTATTTGTTTTTATCTATATATGGCGTTTTGGGCGGGGTGGGGTTTTATTTGTTTTCGAAGGTGAGGAGGTAGTTTGTCTTCGGTGGGTTGGTCTTTGTATAAGGGTGAATCTCCGATTCCTTGCCTTTCGGGCTATAAGGACATATCGGAATCTTCGGTGGCCTTGCGTTTCGGGCTATAAGGACATATCGGAATCTCCGATGGAATAAGAATGGGGCGCTTCGCCCCCAAACCCCCGAGTTACTCTTTTTGCTTGCCCAAAAAGAGTAACCAGAAAAAGGGCACTTAAGGGGGGCAG
>WRBI01000032.1 GCA_009784625.1 Oscillospiraceae bacterium
AGCGGCCTTTTTGGTTACTTTTTTGGTCGTGGAAAAAAGTAACTCGGGGGCTTGGGGGCGAAGCGCCCCATTCTAACTCCATCGGAGATTCCGATTAAATGCCCTTAAAAGCCCGAAAGGCAACGATATCGGAAATCCCGATTATATGCCCTTAATCCCCGTAACGCAACAAATCAAAGCCAAAGTAAGGGATTCCGATTTACAACCCTAACATCTGCGCAACCACACCCGGCATCTCCTCTTTCGCGCAAGTCTGCGCAAACCTCGGGGATTTACCCTCAAGCTCGGTGATGTTCACCGGCGGGACGATTCCAGTGATTTCGGCCAGCGCCCGCAGCTGTTTAAACTCATCCTCCCCGCTGTTTTTCCCGGTCAGCGCGGCCAATATACTCCCCGCAAATTTAAAGGGACTGGCAGTAGAAGCCACAATGGTCTTAGTGCTGTCCCCTGTTTCTTTGGCGTAGTCGCGGTAAACTTTGAGTGCAACCGCTGTGTGTGTATCACAGAGATAGTTGTACTCGTCAAATGTATGTTTAATGGCCGCGGCCGTCTCAGCTTCGGTGCAAAACCCGCCGTAAAAGTCGGCTTTAAGCTTATCATTAAGCGGAGCGGGCAACTCATAAACGCCCTCACGGCTCAGCCGGCCCATCAAATCAGCCACCAGCCGGTCATCCTCACTTAAGTTGTAGAGCAGCCGCTCAAGGTTGCTGGAAATCAGGATATCCATAGACGGTGAGCTGGTCATGTGAAAATCCCTGCGCTTGTCGTAAATCCCGGTACGTATAAAGTCGGTCAGCACGTTGTTTTGGTTGGAGGCGCAGATCAGCCGTCCGATGGGCAGGCCCATCAGCTTGGCGTAGTATGCAGCCAGGATATTTCCAAAGTTGCCCGTCGGCACCGCGACATTGACCGAATCCCCCAGCTCAATTTCCCCGCCGTTTACCATCTCGCAGTAAGCGCTGACATAGTAGACGATCTGCGGGGCCAGCCGCCCCCAGTTAATCGAATTCGCGCTTGAGAAGATCGCGTCGCGCGTGTCCAGCTTAACGGCCATTTGGGGGTCGGTGAATATCTGTTTGACCGCGGTTTGCGTGTCGTCAAAGTTGCCGTACACCCCGCACACACCGACGTTTCCGCCCGCCTGGGTGGACATTTGCAGTTTTTGTACTCGGCTGACCCCCTGTTCAGGGTAAAATACCAGGATGTTGGTGCCCGGCACATCTTTAAAACCTTCGAGCGCAGCCTTGCCGGTATCTCCCGAAGTGGCGACCAGGATGTTAACTGTCTTCTCACCGATTGTTTTCTTGGCCGAACGGGTGAGTAAATGCGGCAAAAGTTGAAGAGCCAAATCTTTAAAAGCGGCCGTCGGGCCATGCCACAGTTCAAGCATATAAGCGTTCGGTGAAAGCTTAGAGAGAGGGGTGATTTTATCGGAGGCGAAGTTGTCACCATAAGCCGCCTCTACACATTCGCGCAGCTCACCCGCGCCAAAATCGGGCAAAAAATCTCCGAGGATATCGCAGGCACGCGCGCGGTAGTCCGTCTCAAGTAAAGCGCGCAGGCGTACAATGTCAAGTTTGGGCAAGGATTTCGGCAGGTAAAGGCCGCCGTCCGGCGATATTCCCCGGGCAATAGCCTGCGCCGCCGATACGCTGACTGTGTGATCCCGCGTACTGCAATATACCATAACAATCACTCTCCAATGGCGTTGGTAAAGGGCTAATAGCTGTAATGTTATTTAACTTTACATGCCGCGCAGGAAGCGGGCTGCGTTTTTAAAGAGAACTTTTTCAGCCACAATTTTACCGACCTGACGCTCAATCGCACCGGCCAGCGCGGGCAGCTTTTCGATCCCCTCTATATAATGTGGAACGACCGCGCCGTCAAAGTCAGAGCCCAGCGCAACCGTGTCCTCGCCGCCCAACTCTAAAAAGTGGTGCAAATGCCGGAGCAAGTCGTCCATGCATTGCGTCTCGCCGCCGTCTACAATAAAGTTATGGTAGTAGTTTAGCCCAACCACACCGCCCCGCCGTACAATTTCCTTAAACTGATCATCCGTCAGGTTGCGCGGGTGATTGCAGATTGAACGGGCATTTGAATGGCTGGCGCAGAACGGCTTGGTCGCAAATTCACAAAGATCCCAGAAACTTTTGTCGTTCATATGTGAAGCATCAACCAACATCCCATTCTCTTCCATTCGGGCAATTACCTGTTTGCCGATGTCGGTAAATCCTTTTTCTGAACCGACGCCGCCGCACAGTTCGTTCTCGCCGTTCCATGTAATGGTTAAAAGCTTTACACTCATCTCACACAGTCGATCCACCCAGCTTGGCTCTTTGCCAATCACACTCCCGCCTTCGACAGCGAGGAAAACCGCGATCGGATTACCACTTAACAGACAGGGGATGTCGCACAGGTCGCAAGCAACACACAACCGCTCTGTGTGTGCGCAAACCTCTCGCCGATAAAGCTCGTAACCCGCAAATAGCCGCGCCCGCGCCTTGTCAAGCGGCAGCGCGCTGTCTATAAAAATGGCCATTGTCTGACAAATATGCAAATCTTCCGGGCGGTTTGCGATGTTGAAGTGCAGCCCGCTGCCGGTCAGGCCAATCCCCTCGTCTAAACAGCGGTCAAGGGTATCGCAGTGCAAGTCGATCAGTCTAGTAGCCATCTGCGTCGAAAGCCCCTTTCAAGTGCTCGTAGGACGCGACCTTATCCCCTTCAGTGATGATCGAAAAGACGTCGAACCGGGGCTGAAGCGTACCGGGGTGTGAGCGCAGATATAACAGCGCAGTCAGGATAATTCGCCGCTGTTTGGCCGTCGTGATGCTTTCAAGCGGTGAGACCATGCTGTCTTTTTGGCGGACTTTGACCTCAACAAAGCAGATGTAATCTTTGTCCTGTACGACCAGGTCCACCTCGCCATGCGTACTGTGCAGGTTGCGGGTGATGATGGTATAACCGTTTTTTTCCAGCACTTCGGCGGCTAGTTTTTCGCCCATCCGCCCGGTTTCTTTTCCGCTCATCTCTTTCCCTCCTGATATAAACTTCTTAAAAAAGCCGGTCTGTGTACAGGACAGGGGCCGTGTTCGCGCAGTGCCTGGTAGTGCAGTTCGGTGCCGTAGCCTTTATGCTTTTCGAAGTGATAAGCCGGGTACTTGTTGGCCAGCTCGACCATTGCGCGGTCGCGGGCCACTTTGGCGAGGATGGACGCGGCGGCGATCGAGGCCGAAGTTCGATCCCCGCCAACAACCGCCCGGGCCGGCAGCGCACAGTCCGGCAGTTTATTTCCGTCAAATAAGACTAGATTTGGTGTAATGCTTAAATCCTTTACAGCACGCGACATGGCCAGTAGTGCGGCTTGAAGAATATTGATCGCCTCGATTTCCGCTACGCTGGCCTGTGCGATCGCCCAAGCAAGCGCGCCCGATTGAATCGGCTCAAGCAGCGATTCTCGTTTCTTTGCGCTCAGCTTTTTTGAATCGTCCAGCCCTTGAAGGGCAAAATCGGGCGGGAGGATGACCGCCGCCGCAAAGACCGGGCCGGCCAACGGACCCCGGCCCGCTTCGTCCACCCCGCAGAGGATACTATGTGCCTGTCGAAGCTCCTGATCGTAGCCAAACAGGCTCATACCTTTTCACCGCCCGCTGGAATTTCCAAGGAAATACGGCCGATCATACCGTCCCGGAACTCGTCCAACAGGGCGATCGCCGCCCGCTCGGTGCTCAATTCGCCGCCGGACAGAAGCATCCCGCGCCCACGGGCAATCTGCGCGAGCAGCTCAAAGCCAAAAGGCGCAGCACCACTCAGGGTTTCTGAGTCGATTTCTTCTCTGTCCAGCGCCGCGTGGTCAAGCTTATAGCGCTCGGCCATCTGCTTTGGGTAGTCGCTTGCCAGCCGCTCAGCCAGGCGCGCGGCCAGCGTTTCAATATCGATTACATCGTCTTTGACCGCGCCGGTGAAGGCCAGGTGCTCGCCAACCCGCTTGTCTTCAAACTTTGGCCAGAGCACACCGGGCATATCGAGCAGCTCGACCCCGTCTTTCAGGCTGACCCACTGCTTGCCGCGGGTGACCCCCGGCCGATCTTCAACTTTGGCGCGTTTGGATGGCGCAAGCCGGTTGATCAGTGAAGACTTGCCCACATTCGGCACCCCGACGATCATCATCCTCAAGGGGACATTGACCATTCCCCTGGCCTGTTTGCGCTCGATTTCTTCAGCCAAGACTTTTCGCGCCAATGGAATTAAGCCGCCCAGTCCTTTCCCGCTTCGACAGTCAACGGCAAGGGCGGGTATCCCCGATTTTTCGAAAGCGTCCAGCCAGCGCCTGGTCGCCGCCGGGTCTGCCATGTCGCTCTTGTTGAGCAGCACAACCCGCTTTTTCCCCGCCACCAATTTGTCGATCTCCGGATTGCGGCTGGACCGCGGGATTCGGCAGTCCCGCAGCTCAACCACCAGATTGACCAGCTTGAGGTTTTGCTTCATCAGCCGCCGCGTCTTGGCCATATGCCCGGGAAACCACTGGATAGATAAAGGCTCGCCCGCCAAGGATACACACCCCCTTTCAGATGTCGGATAACAAAAAATAGGTGCCAGGGATCTATCCCCTGATCTCTGCCGTCTGCTAAGGCGTCCCCAATCGATTTAACGGGAATACCCGGTAGATGGCGCGGCCCAGGATATGCCGGGTGTCCACCATCCCGATCCATGAATCGCGGCTGTCCCACGAGTTGTTCCGATTGTCGCCCATCATAAAAATATGGCCTTCGGGGACAGTCTGCGGAAAAGTCGTATCGTAACTGAGCATAGTCGGCCCGGCTGTGTACGGTTCATCAAGGAGCTGGCCGTCCAGATAGACGGTCCCCTGTTCAAAGTTGATGTCGATCACCTGGCCCTCAGTGGCGACCACCCGCTTGACCAGCGGGTCGCTCCCCCGGTCGGACAGGGTTACAACCACAATATCGCCCTGTGTTATCTCCCCGCCCAAACGGGTGATGATCAGGCGGTCGTGGTCTTCAAGGGTAGGCATCATAGACGCGCCGTCAACCCCGGCCAAACGAACCACAAAAGTGAAGACGAGCACCACACAGACCACCGCCATCATGGCCGCTTCTATCCAATCGCAGAGCTCTCTCGCCGCCCTGCGGGAAAACGGTTCCTTTGGCTCAAATTCCTCATACATGGGCTATCCCTCCCAAAAAGAAAGATAAGCAAAAAGGGGCTTTGAGGAAAAGCCCCTTTGTCACTCTTAGCGGATCTGTTCTTTGACCTTGGCGGCTTTGCCAACCCGGCTGCGCAGATAATAGAGCTTGCCTCTGCGAACGCGCCCTTTGCGGATGGTCTCAACCTTGGCCACCGTGGGCGAGTGCAGCGGGAATACCCGCTCAACGCCAACACCGTGGGCTACCCGCCGAACGGTAAACGTCTCGGAGATTCCCCCGTGCTGCTTGGCGATGACTGTGCCCTCGAACATTTGAATTCTTTCACGTTCACCTTCTTTGATGCGCACATGCACGCGCACCGTGTTGCCGACGGTGACTTCAGGCACTTCCGTTTTCAGGGAGTCCTGCGCGATGAGTTTTAAAGCATCCATGACTTTGCTTCCTCCTTCGTATTGGGACATTCATGCCGTCGGCCGACAGAGGACTGCCCGGTTTTTGTCTTTGGCGGCGTTTATCCGCCCGGTTGCATACCCGAAAAGTATAACACAATTGGGAATGTAATGCAATAGGCGAATCGAAATAATTCTGCCCCCCAAGAGGCAGACGACTCACGTCCGGACACTTATAGGTTTTCCCAGCCGCTGAAAAAGCTTGTGCTGTCATGAATTTTTTCCGACCAGCCACAGTCTGCGCAAACATAGTGATTGTATTTAACTAAGTCATAGTTGATATATCGCGCGTTTAAAAGTTTATAGTCTTTTGTGCGCAGATTGTTTTTTTCTTTCAGCGAGAGTTTACTCGTCTTACTCTTACACTGAGGGCATATACACTGCTTGATCTCGTCTTGTAAGGATACCTGTGTCCCGCCGCCATCCGATTCGGGGGGTTCCCCGGATGCCGGGCAGCCTTCTTCCATGCCTGAGGTACTCTTTTCCTCATTGGCGGAATCTGAACAAGTAGTCAACGTCATGCCGGTAGTCTCCCTTCCTTAATTCTGTCCAATGTTTCCCCGACAAACAAAAACGGTGCAAAAGTACGGGAACAATCCCATACCTCACACCGTTGCAATGCAAAATTCCCCGCGCAGCTTGCCGTTGGTTGACTACCAAACCCTTGAAAACAGGCACGCTTCACGGTATAATGTACATGCAAGTGCGGCCATAATGACCGTTGGCATAGGAGAAGCGGTCTCCAACTGCTAGGGGGCCGGGTGTGCGACCACCCGGTTCCTGCTTGCTTTTTGCTTGTCTATGGCTATTCTATCACATGCAATGTAGCATTGCAAGCGCAACCAGTGCCTTGGACAAATTTTGTCGAACTGCGCTGTCGATGTTTTCAGTAAAAAATTTAACCAAAATACCACCGCCTTTTACATAGGGCAAAACGCATTTATCCGAGCGGCCGTTTACACTATTTTTTGTGCGTTATAAAAAATCACGCAGCCTCTCATCCAGTACACGGGTGCGCAAAATCCCAACCCGCCCGGGCGGCCTTGCCGCCTCGGCAAACGCCTCAATCAGCGTCTTGGGCGCGATGTTCAGCGACACCCCGGCCGCCAAACGAACCTCTAAATTCAGCCGGTCACCGCTTGCCGCAAGTTCGATCAACTGACAGTGCGGCCGGATATCCACGATTTCCTCGCCCTTTTTGGTTTTCTTTCGGGCAGGGATTTCTTCTTGCTCAAACAGTGCGCGCATAGCGGTTTCCATTTCTCCGCCCTCCCCTTGCCCGAAATCCAGGGTGAGCTGATATTCCGCCCACGCAATGGATTTCGCGGGCAAAACCGGCGAGGCCACGCTTTTTACCGCAAAACCGGGCGGCAGGTGCGCGTCAATTCGCGCGGCCAGGATGTCAAAGTCCACCTTTCGGGTCAGGCGCAAGTCAACCAGTTCGCACCGGCTTTCGGTACCCAGCGCCAGCGGGAGCAAAAAAGTCAGGTAGAGGTGTGGGTTAAACCCCTGGGTATACCAGAGCGGCAGACCGGCCCGGCGAAGTGCCCGGGTCATGGTGCGCATGGTGTCCAGATGCGAGATGTATTTGGCCCGTCCGGTCTTTGTGTAGGTAAGCCGAATCGGGAATGTTACTTCCTGCATGGCGGCGACACCCTCCCTTCTCCCCAAAGCTTGGCTGCGCCACAGGCCGAACACCGCTCATAACAGCTGGGCGTGGTGTCCGCCGCAAATGCCCGCTTGTGTTCAGCGATCAAAAAACCGCGGGAAACCCCAAAATCCAGGTGAGCCCAAGGGGCAACTTCGTCGTACTCCCGGCGGCGGTTCGCGTAAAAGGCAGGCTCCAGCCCACACTGCGCAAAAGCATCCTCCCACCGCTTGATCAAGAAGTGTTCACCCCAGCCGTCCAGCCGGCTGCCCGCTTTCCAGGCCGCCTCGACCACAGCGGATAAGCGGCGGTCCCCGCGGGCCAGCGCCGCCTCTAGAACGCTTGTCCCGCTATCGTGGTATTTGACCGAGATCTTCCTGTTGCGAATAGACGCGAGCAGGTGTTTTTGTTTTTCCTGCAGCTGATTGGCGGTGTCCATCGGTTCAAATTCAAACGGGGTGAACGGCTTGGGCACAAAGCAGGAGACACTCAGCGTCACCTGTACCCCCTTGCCTTTCGGCTTGTCCGGCGTTTGATAATAAGTATCCACAACCTTTTGCGCCAGGTCCGCAATCCCCTCAATGTCCTCCATTGTCTCGGTGGGCAAACCCATCATAAAGTAGAGCTTGACCGCGCTGTATCCGCCAGCGAACGCGGCTCTGCAAGCTCCTAAAATATCTTCTTCACTGAGATTTTTGTTGATCACGTCCCGCAGCCGCTGGGTACCCGCTTCGGGGGCAAAGGTCAGGCCGCTCTTGCGCACTTCAGCGATCTGCCTGAGCAGACCCTCCGAGCAGTTGTCCAGCCGCAGGGACGGCAATGAGATGTTGATCTGCTCTTTTTTGGTCCAGGGCAGCATCAGCCCAAGCAGGTCTTCCAGCCCGGTATAGTCGCTGGTGGAAAGAGAGGTCAGCGAGATTTCATCGTAGCCGGAGGAGGCCGACAAGTTCTGTGCGTCCCGGTTGAGGGTTTCGGGCGCTTTCTCGCGGATTGGGCGGTAGATGAATCCGGCCTGACAAAAGCGGCAGCCGCGCACACAGCCCCGCTGAACCTCAAGGATGGACCGGTCATGGACAATCTGGGTAAACGGGACAACAAAACGATCAGGGAAAAAGGTGCTGTCCAGATCGGCCACGATGCGCTTATGAACAACGGCGGGCGCGTCATCTTTTGGTGTGATTGCCGCCACCCGGCCATCCTCACGGTAACTTACGTCATACAACGACGGGATATAGACCCCGTCGATTTTGGCCGCCTTGCTTAAAAGCTCAGCTTTTGACCAGCCCGCGTCTTTGGCCTGTACAACCAAATCGGCCAGCTGGACAGTTGTCTCTTCCCCTTCGCCCAGAACAAACGCGTCCACAAAATCGGCCAGCGGCTCGGGGTTGCAGGCACACGGCCCGCCCGCAATCACCAGCGGCGTCAAGCCAGGCCGCTCACTGCTTTTAACCGGCAGGCCGGCCAGATCAAGCATGTTGAGCAATGTTGTGTAAGAAAGCTCATATTGCAGTGAAAAGCCGATGATGTCGAAATCCCCGACCGGCTCAAGACTTTCAAGCCCGTAGAGAGGGATGTTTTGCCCGCGCATTTCGTCTTCCATATCGGCGGCGGGGGCGAAAACCCGCTCACACCAAACGCCCGTGCGCTCGTTTAAAAGCGAATAGAGAATCTTCATCCCCAAATGGGACATCCCGATCTCATACAAGTCGGGAAAGCAGAGCGCAAAGCGAAGCCGAACATCCGCAGGCTCTTTGACTACACTGTTCAGCTCCCCGCCGATATAGCGGGACGGCTTTTCGACTTTTTCCAGAACCAGAGCAAGTTTGTCCTCCAACCCGACGCCGGCCAATATCTCAGCGGATATAAAAATCACCCCATTCGCATTCAGTTTGCTTTGTGATTATAACAAACTTTGGCAGGCATTACAAGCGCGCCGGGTTGCTTTGGCGGCCGGTGCGCGTTATAATAAAGAGATGAATACGCGAACAATCACTTTTATACTCACGCCGGTAGCGGCTGCGCTCGCCGCTTTGTTTGCTTTGCAGATATACGCGCCGCCGCAAACCGCCGAACCGGACGACCCGCCCATCCCGTTTATTGAACAAGCCGAAGACCGGTTGGTTGACCTGTCCTTTTTGGAGGTCGAAACGATTTTTCGCGCCCGCAACGGGGATGGCCGTCCCCACGCGATCGTGTATGGAGGGTATGAAACTTTTTTTGTTGTGGATGTGCAAAGCAATCATGTTGCATATCTGGGCAGTGCGGAATCCATCGTCTTTGATGGACTCAACAACCCGACCGACGGGCTTGTAACCGCTGACGGGCAAATGCTCATCGTTGACAGCGGAAATCACGCCATTCGCGTGGTCAGCCCAGATCAATATACGTTAGCCGGTGGACAGCCGGGACATCTTGACGGTACACTTCATGATGTTGACCGGTTCGCTTTACCCCAATTCAACAGCCCCACCGCCATCGCGATTGACGAGGCCGGCAACCTTTACATCGCGGACACCGGCAACCACGTTATCCGCAAGGTCGATACCGACGGAATGGTCACCACCATAGCCGGAATCCCCGGTGAATCCGGCTACTATGACGGCGCGGCCGATACCGCGCTGTTCAACCGCCCGATGGGGATTGCGGTCTCGCCGTCCGGCGAGGCGGTTTACGTCGCGGATACCGGCAATCATCTGATCCGGGTAATCGCGAACGGGTCTGTCCGAACACTGGCCGGCAGGTTCGAGCTGGGCGGGGACGGCCAGCCTGTGGGGGGCTTTGACGATGCGCCGCTCTCCCGTTTGAACGCACCGGTCGGCCTTGCCTTGGCAAATGACCCTACTGTGGGTGACGTCTTGATTGTGGCCGACAGCGAAAACCACAGAATCCGCGCGGTCTGGCCTTGGGGCGAAATCGTCAACCTGGCCGGAACCGGCAGTCCCGGCTTTGTCGAGGGCGACACAAGCGTGGCCGCCTTTGACACGCCGATGGGCGTTCATTTGCATAGGGGTACCCTTTATATCGCGGACACCGGCAACGGCGCAGTACGCCAAATGCAGCTTTTGCTGCTCATGCCCGGCTGAATCGCCCGTTAAGGCCACCGGTCGGCGGCAGTGACAGAAACCCGCGCCCCAAATCGGGGCGCTTTGCTTTTTGCAGTGCGTGGATATTCCGCAGTCTTTGTCGAAAAATAATTGACAAGTTCCGGTGTGTGTGCTCTAATAGCATAGAGCTTTGACCGTTTATTTTGAGAGGATTTTTCCAGCGTTGATTACTCGTATGGTTCGCATGACGCTCTGCGTTTTAAGAGAAACCTTTTTGACCTCCGCCCCGCTGGCCGGTGTGATCATCGCGGTGCTGGTGCTGGTTGCCCCGCCTTTGGAGGCCATCCAATACATCCAGCTGGCCATCGGCTATATCTGCGTGGTGATCGGGCAGTCCGTCTTTTTGCTCGGGCTGAATGCGAGCATCCTGCCGGTCGGCGAAGTCATGGGCCGCAACCTTATTAAACTTAAAAAATTTGTATTGATCATTTTGTTCGGTGTGGTTTTCGGGCTGCTGGCTACGGTGGCCGAGCCCGCGCTGGTTGTTTTGGCCAGACAGACCCACCTGCTGATAAATGAAGTAAACGAAACCCTGTTCGTCTGGATCATGGGTACAGGGATCGGCCTGTTCGTTGGCTTTGCGCTCTTTCGAATCGTCAAGGATATCAGCATCAAGACAACATTTGCCGTCATGTATATCCTGCTTTTTTTGACCATCATCTTTGTGCCGGAAGAGTTTGTCGCCCTCGCTTTTGACGGGAGCGGCGCAACCACCGGGGACATCTCAGTGCCGTTTATTCTGGCTCTGGGGCTGGGCGTATCGGTTACACTGTCCAAACGAAAAGGCAACGACGACATCTTTGGGATTATCGGAATCGCATCGGTCGGCCCGATCCTCACCGTCTTTTTCTACGGGATGATCTTAAACGCGGTACACGGCGGGATTCCACCGGTCGGGGTCTATGACCCGGGCGGCGGTGAGGCAAACTTTCTGCTCATATTAATCTCCAACCTGACCAATGTCTCATTGGCCATCTTTCCTCTGTTAATTGTCTTTTTGCCCTTTCAGTTCTTTTTGATCAAGATGCCCAACGAGGCGTTTATAAAGATTTTGCTCGGGATCATCCCGGTCTTTTTGGGGCTGCTCATCTTCCTGTCCGGGATTGACTTTGGCTTTGCTTTTGCCGGAAAGTATATCGGCGAAGTCTTTTTAGAGGCCGGTCGGCCGGAATGGTTCCGGTGGATATTGCTGCCGGTCTCGTTCATTCTGGGCGCGGCCATCACATTGACCGAACCGGCGGTCACCGTTTTGGGCGAACAGCTTGAACAGATTACCGACAAAAAGATCAAGCGGATGACCATCCGCCTGACGCTGGCGGTCGGAATCGGCTTTGCCGCGGTGCTCGCGATTGTCAAGATCATCACGCAGGCGAACATCCTCTTCTTTCTGATACCGCTTTATGCCAGTGCGCTGATTATGATGAAGTTTACACCGCGGCTTTTTGTCGGGCTTGCCTTTGATTCTGGCGGGGTAACCGGCGGCGCGCTGACCTCCGCCCTGCTCACCCCGCTGACTTTGGGGATCGCCCAAGCCGTCGCCCGCGAGGCCGGGCCGACCGCGCAGTCTGTACTGACAAACGGCTTCGGCATCATCGCGTTTATTTCGGTCACCCCGCTCATCGCCGTCCAGGTGCTGGGGATATACGCATCCCGAAACTCAATTGATAATTGACAGTAAAGGTGTCCGCTACACGGATATTTCAATATCATCGCGAAGCGATACAATTATTGTCAATTGTACATTGTCAATTGTCAACTGGTTAAATATCCATTGCCGGCTGTAAAATTATACTTGACAAGACAGTGTGCGCGTGTTATGATGACAGACAGATTTGTTGTTAAAGAGGTAATACAATGGCTGCATTTGCTTTCACTTCCGGCGCTCTCGTCGTCATTATTCTAGGCGTTGTCATTCTTGGCAATGTCTATCGGCGTTTGGCTGGATGAAAGGCAAAGTTTTCGGACTTTAATGGAGCCTCACCAGCGCAGAACGCGGGTGGGGCTCCTTTTTTAGTATTGTGAGCCGGATTTAAGCTCACTGTTACACCATCACAAAGGATTTGAGGTTGATATCGGATGAAAATAAGCGGAGCGCAAATCGTCGTAGAACAGTTGATCGCGAACGGCGCCACCACCGTCTTTGGTTACCCCGGCGGCGCGGTACTCGCTCTTTACGATGAGCTTTACAAACAAAGTGACCGGCTGGAACATATCCTGACCGCGCACGAGCAGGGCGCGGTTCACGCGGCGGACGGCTATGCCAGAACAAACAAAAGAACCGGCGTGGTTATCGCAACCAGCGGCCCGGGCGCAACCAATCTGGTCACCGGCATTGCCAACGCTTATTTAGACAGCATCCCGATGGTTATTGTCACCGGCAACGTCCCCCTTTCCATCCACGGGAAGGACTCTTTTCAAGAGGTCGACGTAATCGGGATCACCGGGCCGATCGTCAAACACAGCTTTGTGGTGCGGGATATCAAAGACCTTGAACACACCCTCAACGAGGCTTTCCGCATTGCGCAGACCGGTCGCCGCGGGCCGGTTCTGGTCGATGTACCCAAGAGCGTACAGACCGATTTTTGCGAATATTTTTGGAAACCTGTCCACCCGGTCGAGCCGCCGGTCTGCCCCGAGTTCGACGCGCAGGCAATGGCCGACGCGATCAAAAACCGCAAACGCCCCTATATCTACGCGGGCGGCGGGGTCATCGCGAGCGGCGCGAGCGCCGAGCTTCTTGAACTTTCTAAAAAGCTCTCCGCCCCGGTTGGGCTGAGCATGATGGGCCTGACTGCCCTGCCCAAAGATTACCCGCTCAACCTGGGCATGTGCGGGATGCACGGCCAGTATGTCTCAACCACCGCCGCCGCCGAAAGTGACCTGATCATCGCGCTGGGCGTCCGGTTTTCCGACCGGGCCACCGGAAATGTTGACGAGTACGAGAAAAATAAACTGATCATCCATATAGATATCGACAATGCCGAAATCGGCAAGAACGTCACCCCCGGCCTCTCTGTCTGCGGGGATGTAAGGCATGTCCTCGCAAAGCTTCTGCCCCTCATTGAAAAGGCCGAAAACCCCGAGTGGCTTGCGCGGATCGAAACACTCAAGAAAGCCGAAGTCGAGCAGGTCTTTGTCAACAAGGACTACAACCCCAGAAACATCATTGAAACGGTGTGTAAATTCTCTTCGGACGAGACCGTGGTCGCAACCGATGTCGGCCAGCATCAAATGTGGGCATTGCAGTTTTACAACTTCAAAACGCCGGGTATGCTGCTGACATCCGGCGGGCTGGGCGCAATGGGCTTTGGGATGGGCGCGGCCGTCGGCGCTTGTTTTGCAGGTGACAAAGCCAAAACCGTGCTCTTTACCGGCGACGGCAGCTTCGCGATGAACTTAATCGAGCTGGCCACTGCGGTCACTTATAAGCTGCCAATCGTTGTAATTTTGATCAACAACGGCGCACTGGGCCTCCCCTTGCAATGGCAGCACACGTTCTTTGAGGACCGCGACGCCTACAGCCGCCTTGACCGCAAGACCGACTTCCCCGCGCTCGCCAAAGCGTTCGGCGCACACGGCCACCGCGCGGACAGCGTAAGCGAACTTGAAGCAATCCTCAAAGACCTGCCGGACGATCTGCCCACCGTTATTGATTGCCAGATCGAACAAAGCGAGATGGTATTCCCGATGATTCCGCCGGGCGGCTCGGTCAAAAACATTATACTGCGAGGGTAAGTTTATGGAAAGATTTACGGTAGAGCTCATTGTCTCCAACCAATACGGGGTACTCAACCGGATTACCGGGCTGTACGCCAAGCGGGGCTACAACATCGACAGCCTGTACGTAAACGAAACCGAAAACCCTTTGGTTTCCCGGATGCTCATTACCTCTCAGGGGGACGAGTACACCCAGACCCAGATGGTCCGCCAGCTCGAAAAACTTTACGATGTGCAAAAAGTCATCCTGATGGCGCAAATCAACCGATAACTTTAAAGCAAAAAGGGAGAGTTAAATCATGGGAAAAATGTATTATGACAGCGACTGCAACACCGGCCTTTTGAAAGACAAAACCATCGCCATTATCGGCTATGGCTCCCAAGGCCATGCCCACGCGCAAAACCTGCGGGATTCCGGCTTTAAGGTAATCATCGGGCTGTACGAAGGCTCTAAGAGCGCCGAAGTCGCCAAGGCCGACGGCTTTACTGTCCTGACCGCCGCCGAAGCTACCCAGCAGGCCGCGATGGTCATGCTGCTTGTCAACGATGAGAAGATGAAGCCGATCTACGACGAAAGCGTCGCCCCCAACCTGAAAGCAGGAATGACCCTTGGTTTTGCCCACGGATTTAACATCCGCTATGGCCGGGTTGTCCCGCCCAAAGACGTCAACGTTGTGATGATCGCCCCCAAAGGCCCCGGCCACACAGTCAGAAGCCAGTACAACGAAAACCGCGGCGTCCCCGGCCTGATCGCCATTGAAAACGACGCAAGCGGAAACGCCAAAGAGATCGCGCTCGCCTACGCATCCGGGATCGGCTGTGGCCGCGGCGGGATTTTAGAGACCACATTCACCGAAGAAACCGAAACCGACCTGTTCGGCGAACAGTGCGTACTCTGCGGCGGCGTGACCGCCCTGATGCAAGCCGGGTTCGAAACTCTGGTCGAAGCCGGCTACCAACCGGAAAGCGCTTACTTTGAGTGCGTACACGAAATGAAGCTGATCATCGATCTGGTTGTCGAAAAAGGGTTCGGGTTCATGCGCTACTCGATCAGCGATACCGCTGAATACGGCGACTACACGGTCGGAAACCGGATGATTACACAAGCAACCAAAGACGAGATGAAAAAAGTTCTCGCCGAGATTAAAGACGGCTCTTTCGCCAACAAGTGGATCGCCGAAAGCGACGCGGGCAAACCCAATCTGCTGGCAACCCGCAAATCAGAAAGTGAATCACTCATCGAAACCGTCGGCGGCCAACTGCGCGCAAACATGAGCTGGAAGAACAAGTAATGACAGTTGACAGTGTATAGTTGACAGTTGACAGTTAAGGTATCGCGCAAGCGCGTTGGATTTAAATATCGTCCGCGCAGCGGACACCTTCACTGTCAACTCTCAACTGTCAACTCTCAACTGCCCAAAGGGGTCAACAATGCTTACACTAGACAGGGTTTATCAGGCGGCGCACCTGCTCAAGAGCTGTGTCCGCAAGACCGACGTCATCCCCTATGCCAATTTGCAGTCGGGGTGCGAGCTTTACCTCAAAGCCGAAAACTTACAGCTGACCGGCTCGTTTAAGGTGCGCGGCGCTTACTTTAAGATCGCCAACCTCAGTGAAGAAGATCAGGCAAAAGGCGTGATCGCCTGTTCGGCCGGCAACCACGCCCAAGGGGTTGCGCTGGCCGCCCAGCGGATGGGGATCTCCGCGACCATCTTTATCCCAAGTATTGCCCCGCTTTCAAAGGTAGAGGCGACCAAGAGTTACGGCGCGGATGTGCGGCTGGTTGACGGCGTCTATGACGACGCGTTTGGGGCGGCCACAGCTTATCAAAAAGAAACCGGCGGGATACTCATCCACCCCTTTGACGACCCGGACGTCATCGCCGGGCAGGGGACAATCGGGCTTGAGCTCCTGGATCAGATCCCAAACCTGGACGCCATTGTCGCCCCGGTCGGCGGGGGTGGCCTGATCTCAGGGATTGCGTTCGCCGTCAAAAAGCTCAACCCGGCTTGCAAGGTTTACGGGGTGCAGGCAGCGGGCGCGGGCAGTATGTACTACTCGCACCAGAAAAAAGAGCGCACCTGCCTGGAGAAAGTCTCCACTTTTGCGGACGGGATCGCGGTCAAAGTCCCCGGTTGTACCACATTTGAACTTTGCGAGCAGTACGTGGACAAAATCGTGACCGTCACCGACGATGAAGTCGCCACCGCCATCCTGACCCTGATGGAACAGCAAAAGCTGGTGGCCGAAGGTGCGGGCGCGGTCGCCGTGGCCTCTGTCCTCTTTGACAAGCTGCCGCTTGAGGGCAAAAAGGTCTGCGCCATTGTCTCAGGCGGGAACATTGATGTCAACATCCTCTCCCGCGTCATCCGGCGGGGGCTGCTGACCACAGGCCGGCTGTCCGAGCTCACGCTTGAGATGCTGGATAAGCCCGGCCAGCTGCGCGAAGTCTCCACCATCATCGCGGACGCGGGCGCGAACGTCACCAAAGTCCTGCATGACCCAAGCGGCGAGAACACCGACATCACCGGCTGTTATCTGCACATTTCGATGGAAACCAAAAACAAAGACCACTTCGCCGAAGTCAAGCGGGTGCTCGAAGTTGCGGGTTACCGCGTCATTTCCGGCTAGGCAAAACATTTCGGGCGGCTGTTGCGTACTTTGCACCGGCCGCTCTCATTTGACCGCTTACCCCTTTTTTGTTATACTGACCTTATTGACCTTATAAGGAGATGTATTTTCATGGATTGGACCAGCTCTGAACTGAAAGGCTACGCAAGAAAAGAAATGAAGCGCTCGCTCGGGCATTATATCGGGGTCAGTTTTGTACTCTTTTTGACCTCGATGGTTATTTTTCTGCCTTTTTGGGTTGCCCTTGACTTAGAGACCGGCGGCGGTTTGGCCATTTTTAACGTCATACTTTGGGCCGGAATCATCTTTATTGACCTGCCGCTCTCGGTGGGGTTTGCGGCCTGTTATATCCGCGCACCGCACGGTGAGCGAAATCTCGGCAACCTGTTTATCATCTTTGGCTCAGGTAAATACTGGTCGGTGGTTTTGGCCATGCTGCGGCTGACTGCGGTCGTTTTTCTTTGGGCGCTGCTGTTCATCATCCCCGGTATTGTCAAGGCCTATCAGTATCATATGGTGCCTTATATCCTCAGCGAATCCCCGGGGATTTCAGGCAAAGAAGCGATGGCGATCAGCCGGCAGATGACCGACGGGCATAAGAGTGGAATGCTGTTTCTCGACATTTTCTCTTTTCTCGGCTGGGAGATTTTGGCGTCTATACCGCTTGTTGCCGGTTTTATGTTAGGTATCCGGATGCTGTCGGCCGGCAACACCGCCGGAATTTTGCTTATGGTTTTGGCCTACCTGATTTTTTTTGCCTCCTTTGTCGTGATCGGTATCTACTATCAAGCCACTTACGCGCAGCTTTACTTCAAAATGCGCGCGGAATATTTTAAGCAGCCCGACACACTGCCCGAATCCCACGGCGGCCTGGACCCGCGATACCAGCCGCCTGGGCAATGACAATTGACAGTGGACAATTAAGGTCAAAAGCATAAAGAATCGCTTCGCGAATGAAACCATCGCGAAGCGATTCCTTTATTGTCCATTGTCAACTGTCCATTATCTCATCGGCGATTCGCTTCCCGGCTTCTTTTGTACCGATTAGCGTCTCACCGTCCGCTTTACGGTAGATGTCAGGGGTGCGGTATCCCTTGGCCAGCACCGCTTTGACCGCCTCTTCGACCGCGTTGGCTTCTTCTTTCAGCCCAAATGTGTACCGCAGCATCATGGCCACCGAAAGCACAGCCGCCATCGGGTTTGCTTTGTCCAAACCGGCGATGTCGGGGGCCGAGCCGTGTATCGGCTCATACATCCCAAAATTGCCATAAGTCAGGCTGGCTGAAGGCAGCATCCCGATTGAGCCGGTGATCATGCTCGCTTCATCCGACAGAATGTCCCCGAAAATGTTGCTGGTCAAAATCACATCAAACTGCCCGGGGGCACAAACCAGCTGCATGGCCGCGTTGTCCACATACATATGACTTAGCGATATCTGCGGGTACTGCGCCGCGATCTCGCCGACCACCCGCCGCCAAAGCCGCGAACTCTCAAGCACATTGGCTTTGTCCACGCTGGCCAGCCGCTTTCCCCGCTTGTCAGCCATCGAGAAAGCGGTCTGCGCGATTCGGCGCACTTCTTCCTCGCTGTACTCCTCCACGTCGTAAGCCGACTTGCCGCCGTCTTTGATCCCTTTGTCGCCGAAGTAAATCCCGCCGGTCAGCTCACGCACGACCAGAATATCCAAACCTTCGCCGATGATTTCCGGCTTAAGCGGGCTTGCCGAAATCAGCTCCTCAAACAGGATGGCCGGGCGCAGGTTGGCGAACAGGGCAAGCTCTTTGCGCAAGGACAAAAGCGCCTGCTCGGGACGGGCAGCACCGGGCAGTGTATCCCACATAGGGCCGCCGACCGCGCCGAGCAGCACTGCATCCGACTGCTTACAGGCCGCGAGCGTCTCATCCGGCAGCGCCTTGCCGCACGCGTCAATCGCGCAGCCGCCGGCCAGCAGTGTCTGCCCGATGAATGTGTGCCCAAACTTTTCGCCCACCCGGTCAAGCACCTGCGTTGCCGCGCCAACCACTTCCGGACCGATCCCGTCGCCGGGTATTACCGCAATCTTATAATTCATCCTTTGCCGCCCCCTGCTTTTGCTTGATGGACGCAAGCAGGCCGCCCGCGCTGATGATCTCCTGAATAAACGGCGGGAACGGCGCGGTCTGATAGCGCTGGCCGCGGGTGTGGTTCTCGATGATTCCGGCGTCAAAATCGACCGAAACCTCGTCCCCAGCCTGGATGCTTTCACTGGCCTGCGGGCACTCAAGAATCGGTAGGCCGATATTGATGGCGTTCCGATAAAAAATGCGAGCAAAACTGGCCGCAATCACACAAGAGACCCCCGATTCCAAAATGACCATCGGCGCGTGCTCGCGGGAAGATCCGCAGCCAAAATTCTGGCCGCCGACCATCAAATCACCCGTTTTGACCGCGTTGATGAACCCGGGGTCGATGTCCTCCATACAGTGGGCGGCAAGCTCTTTTTTGTCCGAGATGTTCAGATACCGCGCCGGGATAATCACGTCTGTGTCAACATTATCGCCGTATTTATGCGCAAAACCTTTCGCGTTCATGGCGTTACTCCTCTCTTGCTGTGTCGGCGGGAGCTGTAGGGGCGCTCGCCGACGGTATCATGGTTCGCGGATCGGTGATCTTTCCGGTGATGGCCGAGGCCGCGGCGATCGCCGCGCCGGCCAGATAGACTTCGGATTTTACATGACCCATCCGCCCCACAAAATTTCGGTTGGTGGTGGCCACACACCGCTCACCCGCCGCCATAACCCCCATATGCCCGCCCAAACACGGCCCGCAAGTCGGGGTGGACACCGCGCATCCGGCCTCGATAAACGTCTTTATATAGCCTTTTTCCATGCTGTCCAGATAAATTTTCTGGGTACCGGGGATGACAATGCACCGTACATTCGGATGCACTTTCTTGCCTTTCAAAATCCCCGCGGCCACCGCCATGTCGGAAAGCCAGCCGTTGGTGCAAGAGCCGATCACCACTTGCTGGATGGCCACATCGCCGACCGTGTCGATCGGCTTGGCGTTCTCGGGCAGATGCGGGAACGCAACCGTCGGCTGAATGGCCGAAAGGTCAATCTCAACCACCCGGGCGTACTCGGCGTCCGGGTCGGGCGCAAATGCAGTGTACGGACGATCAACCCGGTCTTTCATGTAGGCGACGGTCGCTTCATCCACCGGGAAGATGCCGTTTTTCGCCCCGGCCTCGATGCTCATATTCGCGATGCAGAGCCGGTCGTCCATGGTCAGGCTGGCCACCCCGTCCCCCGCGTACTCGATGCTTTGATAAAGCGCGCCGTCCACCCCGATCATTCCGATCAGGTGGAGGATTACATCCTTGCCGCTCACCATATCCCCCGGCTTGCCGGTCAGGTTGACTTTGATGGCTTCGGGGACTTTAAACCATGCCTGCCCGGTGATCATCCCGGCGGCCATGTCGGTTGAACCGACACCTGTCGAAAACGCGCCCAGCGCGCCGTATGTGCAGGTGTGCGAATCAGCGCCAATTACACATTCACCGGCGGCCACTAACCCAATTTCGGGCAGCAGCGCGTGCTCGATTCCCATATTGCCCACGTCGTAAAAATGTTTGATCTTAAACTTATGGGCAAATTCGCGGCAGGTCTGGCACTGCTCGGCCGCCTTGATATCCTTGTTCGGGGTAAAGTGGTCCATGACCAGCGCGATTTTTTCCGGATTAAAGATCGAATCAAACCCGGCAGCGTAAAGCTCGCGGATGGCGACCGGCGCGGTGATGTCGTTGCCCAACACCAAATCGAGGTCTGCCTGTATCAGCTGTCCCGCCTTGACTTCGCTCAACCCGGCGTGGGCGGCCAGTATCTTTTGGGTCATTGTCATTCCCATTGGTTTTACCTCCCTTTATTCAGTTGACAGTTATGGTATCGCAATGCGATACCATAACTGTCAACTTTCAACTTTCAACTATTCAACAAACCGCCAGACAATATTTTCCCGGTTTATCGCCGAGATCAGCGCGTAGGTGGAAGCGGTGGTGATGTCGTTGTGTACCCCAATCCCCCAATACGACTTGCCGTCTTTGTCGGATATTTTTACATAAGCGGCCGCCCGCGCGTCCGATTCGGTTTCCAGCGCGTGTTGGTAATAGTCCTCAAATTTGAAGATCAGCTGCAAGTCAGCCCCGCGCAGTGCCCGGCTGACCGCGTCCAGTGATCCGTTCCCGCGTCCGATTACCGTGTATTTTTCTCCGCGGATACGCAAATCCAACTCAGCGATTGTCCGCTCACCCTCCCTGCGCCAATCCACGTTCACAAGCTCGATCGGCTGGGCAAAGTTGACGTACGAAGTGACGAACGCGCCCAAAATCTCTTTGGGTGAAAGCTCTTTGTGGGCTTTGTCCGAGATATCTTTGATCAGCATACCGACTTCGGCGCGCAGGTCTTTGGGCAGATTATAACCGAAGTTGCGCTCCAGAATATACGAGATACCGCCTTTGCCCGACTGGCTGTTGATGCGGATTACATCGGCTTCATATTCGCGGTTTACGTCCGCCGGGTCAAGGGGGAGATAGGGAACCGTCCAGTGCGGTTCATCCCGCTCTTTTCGGAAGTTCATCCCTTTGGCGATCGCGTCTTGGTGAGAGCCGGAAAAAGCCGCGAAAACCAGCTCCCCCGCGTATGGGTGGCGGGGCCCGACCTGAAGCCCTGTCCACTCTTCGTATGCCCGCACAACAGCCGGCATGTCGGAAAGGTTGAGCCCGGGGTCAATCCCGTGTGTATAAAGGTTAAGCGCCAGCGTGATCAAATCGACATTGCCGGTTCGCTCGCCGTTGCCGAATAAAGTCCCCTCTACCCGGTCGGCCCCGGCCAGCAGCCCCATCTCGGCGGCGGCCACCCCTGTCCCCCGGTCATTGTGCGGGTGAAGGGATATGATCACATCCTCACGGTGGTTGAGATGCCGGTTCATATAAGCGATCTGCTGTGCGTAAACATGGGGCATAGAAGTCTCAACGGTGGCGGGCAGGTTGATGATCATCCGCTTGGCCGGCCCCTCTTTCCAGATATCGATCACCGCATTGCAGATATCCAGCGCGAACGCGGGTTCGGTGCCGGTAAAGCTCTCGGGCGAGTATTCAAAATCAAACCGGGTTTCGGGCATACTTTTCGCGAATTTGTTGAACAGCCGCGCACCCTCCCGCGCGATCGCGATGATCTCGTCTTCAATCATGCGAAAAACTTGCTGGCGCTGCGCAAAAGAAGTGGAGTTGTACAGGTGCATAACCACCCGCTTTGCCCCTTTGACCGCCGCGAACGTCTTTTCAATGATGTGCTCCCGCGATTGGGTAAGCACCTGAACGGTCACATCATCCGGAATCATATCCTGGTCAATCAATATGCGCAAAAACTCATATTCGGTTTCAGAAGCGGCGGGGAATCCAACCTCAATCTCTTTAAACCCAATCTGCACCAGGAATTTGTAATAAGCGACCTTTTCTTCCAGGCTCATCGGGATCACCAGCGCCTGGTTGCCGTCCCGCAGATCAACGCTGCACCAAACGGGGGGCTTTGTCAACCGGTCTTTGGTGATCCAATCGGTAATCGCCTCGGGCGGCATGTAATAAAGCGGCTTATATTTTTCTGCGTTCTTCATGTATAAAACTTCCTTTCGTGACAACTAAAAAGAGCCTTCATCCCTTGCGCAATACAAGAGACGAAGGCTTATTAACAAAGCTTCCGCGGTACCACTCTTATTGACGTCAATCAACGCCCTCTCAAAGATCGGCGCACTCCGGGGTGAGACGCGTACCCGTTCCACTCAGCCTTTCACCACCCGGCCGCTCTCTTTGCTGAAACTTGGGCTGCATATTCCCTTCATCGTGCGTCTATATTTAGTTTTTATTAGGATAGCGGATTGTCGCAGGTTTGTCAAGTGATGATCGGAAAAATCTTAGAGTTCCTTGCGAAAATACAGCCGGTCATAGCCCTTCTCGACCCTTCTGTCATAAACCTCGTATCCCAAACGCTTATAAAGCTCTATGGTTGCCTCAAACTTTATGTTTGTGTAAAGCCGGATCTCGCTTGCCCCACGCCCGCGGACAATCGACTCTGCGAATGCAATAAGCTTTTTGCCATAACCTTTGCCCTGATGCTTGGTGAAAACACCCAGAACATCCAGCCAGACAAACCCGTCGGCCCCGTCCTCCAATGTGACCGCGCCCGCAATTTCGCCGCCCACTTCCAAAACATACACGCTCTGCTCGCGGATGATATCGCTGTAGTTCAAAGTCATCGGCTGCGGCTCTTTTTGAATGAGCGGAATATACCCGGCAAAGCAATCACGCATACAGGCGCCGATTGCGGCCGCGTCCTCAACACTTGCCTTGCGTATTTGATCGGACATGTCTTATTCCTCCTGTGAGTCAAACATAGACTTTGACGAGTGCATCGAAACGGACAGCACCAGCCCAATGCCAAGATAAGACGTCAGTACAGACGATCCGCCGTAAGACAAAAACGGCAGCGTGTTCCCGATCACCGGCAGCACCGCGATGTTCATCCCAATGTTGATGACCGCCTGAAAAGCAAGCATAGCGAACACACCCATACAGATCATATAACCCAACATGTCTTTGGCCTTGCCGGCACAGCGCAAAATCTTAAACCAGAGCACAACCATGACCAGAATGGTTAAAAGTGTACCCACAAAGCCAATGCTCTCACCGAGAAAAGCAAAGATAAAGTCGTTGTGCATTTCGGGTACGCCGACCCGGTCCGCCTCAACCCCGAACAGCCCCTGTCCCCCGCTGCCGCCAAAAGCCAACGCGGTGAGCGCCTGGTTCTGCTGGTAGAATACACCCAGCAGGTCGGTGCGGTAATAAAGTTGCAAAATGCGGTCGCGCTGAAACTCACCCAAAACAAAATTCCACATGACCGGCAGCGAGATACCGGCCGCCACAACCGCGGCAGCCACATACCGCCAGCTCAGCCCGGCGCCAAACAGCATACAGGCCATGATGGCCGCGAAGATCAAAGCCGAGCCGCCATCCCCCTGAAAGTAGACGATGACCACCGGAACCATCCCGTGCGCCAACAGCAAAGCCAAATGAAGCGGATGATTGAGCCGGTCTTTCACTTTATAAATGTGATAAGCGAACATCAAAATAAAAGCGACCCGCAAAAGCTCAGCCGGCTGAAAAGTTATGTTGAGCACCGGCACCAACAGCCAGCGGCGGTCGTCCGGCCGATCAACTGCGCCCACCCCGATAAAAAAGGTCAGCATCAACAGCGCATAACATAAGGGGGCGTACAATTTCCAAAGCCGGGCAAGGTCGCGGTAGTCGATCAGCGAGATAATAACGGCTCCGAACACACCCAGCAAGGCCGACACCCCCTGAACAACGAGGTTTCGATTGCTGATCCGCAGCGTATGCGCGTGTTCTGAATCGAGAATCCCGGCGATCAGAAACAAACTGAGGGCAGACAAAATAAAGCAGGGAACCCAGATCATGTAGTCCACCCGCCTAAGGTAAGAATAGATATAATCGATCACAGTTTTCATGGATTGTCTCCGCGCGCTCAATGGTCAGCTGTCGGTTTCCTGTCTATTTTTGGGCAATCAAATTCCACATGACGCCGAATTTGTCAAATACTACGCCGGCGCACGGGCTGTAAAACTGTTCGCTGAGCTCCATCCCCACCCGGCCCTCTTTGGCCAGTGTGTAGAAAGCGTGGCTGACAGTCTCAGTGTCCGCTTCGACCGCCAGCGAAACCCGCTCGGTCTGCGCGTCGTTAAGCGGGTGGCCAAAACAATCGGAAAGGCGGATAAATTCGTCGCCAAACAACATAGTCGCCTGTAAAATCAGATCCTTGGCCTCCTCCGGCAAAGGGAAGTTGGGGTCGGGCGGCATGTCTTTAAACTTCATCACTTGAATCGTGTCGGTTTTAAACGCCCGTTTGTAGAGTTCAATCGCCTCGGCACACTGGCCGGCGTAGGTGAGATATGGTCTGATTTTCATGGTTTCGCCTCCAAATTTCTATGACCGAATGATACCATATTCCTTGGAGTTTAGCAAGGATTGGCTGCCTTACAGCCATGCTGCAAACCAAGCTGGCGCATTTTTGATCCGGCCACCTCATCATTCTTCCCCAACACAGTGAAATAATCCTTTTAATTGAGCCAATAATATGATATAATAATTACCGAATATTTCCTGTGAGGAGAGAGGGTGCAAAATGAAGATATTTATTGCTGGATCAAAAGAAAGCATCGAACTCATGCGCGAAATAGAATGTTGGCTTCAAGAAAATGACCATGAGCCAATGCCTTGGGATGGAATAGGACGGTTTCCGCCAGGTGAACAGACTTTCCTGACCCTTATCGACATAAGTAAAAAAGTCGATGGCGCAATCTGTATTTTCGGTGCAGACGATGAGCTTTGGTATAGGGCAGACGCGGCACGTCAGCCTCGCGATAATGTATTGATAGAATATGGCCTATTTGCTGGTGCATTGGGCCCTAGAAAAGCGCTCATTTGCAGACACGATTCTCCAAAGCAAGCTACCGACCTTCTTGGCATTGTCTCTGTTGATCTTTCGCTAAAGCGAAGAGCGAGAGGAAAATTGGAATTGCTTCAATGGGCAAAAAACCTTCACGCTGCTCCTATTGACCCCGTAACCCTAAAACTTCATGGTTACATTCATCAACTGGAAACAGAAAAAGAAAAACTCGAAAAGAGAGTAACGTTTGAAAAAGAAAAATCCAGCGACTTAAAAGAGCTTCTTCGCAAAGAAAACATAATAGACTTTTCAGTACTTGATTTAGAGAAAGACGGATACTGGAAATTATTGTTTGAATACCATTACATCGAAGGTGCAACAACTATATTATCTCAAACTGGGAGAATTCCATCAGATATCCGTAACCTGCTCAATGATTGCGGTGCTGAAGAAATTGCCAATCATATCGCTTGGAATACTACGGCTACTGACCCAACTAGTACTGTAAGAATGACAAAGAAGGCTCTCCGTGTATTTAGACAAATGTATAAGAGTGATACATTTTCTCAGTTCATAAAAAAATTGCCTAATGCTATCCGAATAGAACTCACTATTTTAGCGCATACGACCATGGCACAAATAAAGGTTGAGTAGTAGTCAACCGCCATGATATAATCAATGTCAAACGATACATCGATGTATATCTTCCGTAACAAGAAGTAACGCCACACCCTTGTAGTGAGTGCGGCGCTTCTCCTGAACGATAAATTCAGATACGAGGAGCGATCCACCCATACCAAGGAGACGCCCTGTTGATTGTATTTTAACAGTTATCCGCCCTTTTGTCAACAGCGATTGCGAACACCGCCAATTTGTGGTACAATGCTATGTATAAAAATAACAAAACAAAGGAGAGACGAAAGCATGTCAAAAATTCAGGAGATCAAAGCCCTTGAAATCCTCGACTCCCGCGGGAACCCCACTCTGGAAGTTGAAGTCATCACCCAATGCGGTGCTTACGGCCGCGCAATGGTGCCCTCCGGCGCCTCCACCGGCGAGTACGAAGCGGTTGAGCTGCGGGATGGCGACAAGGCGCGTTATCTGGGCAAAGGCACAATGAAAGCGGTCGCCAACGTAAACGACATCATTGCGCCCGCGCTGGTTGGCGAATACGATGTAACCGACCAGGTTTGCATCGACAAAAAAATGATCGAGCTGGACGGCACCGAAAACAAATCCAAACTGGGCGCGAACGCGATGCTTGGCGTTTCGATGGCAGTTGCCCACGCCGCCGCCGATTACCACGGGCTCTCCCTTTATCAGTATCTGGGCGGATTTAACGCCAAACAACTGCCCAACCCGATGATGAACATCATCAACGGCGGATCCCACGCCGACAATTCGGTTGACTTCCAGGAGTTTATGATCATGCCGACCGGCGCGCCCTCCTTTAAAGAAGCCATCCGCTGGGGCGCCGAAATCTTCCACGCCCTCAAAAAAGTGCTCAAAGCCAAAGGCCACATCACCAGTGTCGGGGATGAAGGCGGGTTCGCGCCCAACCTTGGCTCTAACCGCGAAGCGCTGGAAGTCATCGTTGAGGCCATCAAAGCCGCCGGTTACACACCGGGCGAGCAGATCAAAATCTGCCTGGATGTCGCCGCCTCTGAGTTTTACAACCCCGAAACCAAGAAATATGATTTGGCCGGCGAGGGCCGCAGCCTGACCATCGACGAGATCATCGATCTGTACGCCGGGTTCTGCGACGACTTCCCGATCGTTTCCATCGAAGACGGCTTGGATCAAAACGACTGGGAGGGCTACAAAAAGCTGACCGATCGTCTGGGCGACAAGATTCAGCTGGTGGGCGACGACTTCTTTGTCACCAACACCAAGCGTTTGAGCAGGGGCATCGCCGAGGGGATGTGCAACTCGATCCTTGTCAAAGTCAACCAGATCGGCACACTCACCGAAACGTTTGACTGCATCGAAATGGCCAAACGCGCGGGTTACACCTGTGTTATCTCCCACCGCTCGGGCGAAACCGAAGACGTCACCATCGCGGACATTGCGGTCGCTGTCAACGCCGGGCAGATCAAAACCGGCTCGATGAGCCGCACCGACCGCGTTGCCAAATACAACCGCCTGCTTAAAATCGAAAGCCAGCTTGAAAGCTCCGCAGTATACGGCGGCGAAAAAGCATTCTACAATCTGGGCAAGTAAGCTTGCGACTGACAGAGGGCAAGGCGGAGCTTTTTTCGCTTTGCCCTTTTCACTTGAAGGGAGAACATTATGCGCGCTAAGAAATCCCGCGCCGCCATTTGCCTGCTGCTCTGTCTGATTTTGGCAATCACCGCATGTCAAAGCCCCGCGCCGGAACCCGACCCATTCCCATTGCCCGACGATCTGGAATCACCTGAGCCGGCTGACGAAATTTTGACGCCCATGCACACCGACTTTCTCTGGGAGGTACTGGGCGGACAGGGCCGCGTTTATCTGATGGGCACCATGCATATTGTTCGGGACGACTATGTCTTTACCCCCGCCCTGCTCGATATTTTTGATGAGATGGACGCGCTGGCGCTTGAAGTCGACATGCTGGATATTTCCCTGCTCTCCGGCCTGATGGATTTGTACAGCTACCCGGAGGGCGAGACCATCCTCGACCATTTAAGCGAGCGGGGCGCTGCTCATCTGCTGAATATGATTGATGTCTACGGCCTTGACCGGTCGATTTTGCACAGCCGCCCCTTTGCGCTTTCCTCCGCTTTTATGGTGGCCGCGTTTGAGGGCACGCACTTTCGCCCGATTGTAGGCGGGGTTGACCTGATGCTTAACCTGCGGGCCTGGGAGTTGGGTATGACCATCCACTCGCTGGAAGATTCACGCGCCGTACTCGAAAATATGAACAACCTGCCCGCCGACACACAGGAGCGGATTATGGTTCTGACCATCCCAACACCTGATCAGATGCTCGAAGACTTCTTCGCGCTTTATGATGTTTTTCTTTCCGGCGACTACCAGCGTGTGCTTGACTTTTTATACCCGGAAGAATGGGAGGAAGACGATGCGATCGGCGGGGACGGCCTGCCCATCGAATTCACGGACGACGACGACCTCTACCTCTACTACATGCTTGAGCACAGGGATAACCTCATGACCGACAAGATCATCTCTTTCCTTGAATCGGGCGAGAATGTCTTTGTGGCGGCCGGGCTTGCCCACTTTGTCGGCGAGGGCAGCATCATCTACCTCTTGGAAGAAGCGGGTTATCAGGTTGTGCGGGTAGACTTAACCCAAAGCCGGGGTCAAGTTTTTGCCGCGTAGGGGGGAATACAGGTGGGCGACACGAAAGACCTCTTTAACCGGCGGGCGGCGGCCTGGGACAAGTCGCACACCAACGACCCCGAAAAGATCGAGCTTATGCTTACACTCAGCGATCTCAGGCCGGGGATGGATTTTCTGGACGTCGGCTGCGGGACGGGGGTGCTTGCGCCTTACTTGCTCGCCTGCGACCCCGGCATGGTGCTGGCGGTAGATTTCGCCGAAAACATGATCGAGATCGCCAAGGAAAAAGTAAGCGACCCCCGGCTGACTTTTCTCTGCACCGACGTCTACGCACTGACCAGCCAGGCGTTTGACTGCTGTTTCCTCTACAACGCGCTCCCCTTTTTCAGCGAACCCGACCGGCTGATCGGCCATTTAGCCTCTCTTTTGCGGCCGGGCGGGCGGCTGAGCGTCTCACACAGCCGCGGAAAGGCGGGGGAAAGCTATATCGGCCAGACGCTGTGCGGTGCGCCTGTTCACCCGGTACAGGGGCTGGCCGGCCTGATGCGCCCGTATTTTCACGTAGACGCAACCATCGACAACAACGCGCTCTTCTTCATCTCGGGTGTATTGCGGTAAAAAGGGGGATCGTATGCAAATCATCGCGGCAATCACCCTCGGCCTGATAGCTATACTTTTGGGATTTTTCGCACTCCGCGCGGCCAGGTGCAAAGGCCCGCTTCTCTCCAACCCGTGGATCTTGATGGGCAAAGAAGAGCGTGAACGAGAACTGGAAAAAGGCCGAGTACCGGCAGGTTGCCGTCGTCTTTGGCTGTATAGCGGTTATCCTCGCCCTGCTGACCGCCGAGGTCATTTTTGAGCCGGGCTGGACGTTGTACGCGATCATAGCGTTGATTGTCTTTATCATTGTTTACGCAATCGCAAGCTCAATAAAATCTTATTTTAAACAAAAGTAGGTGGACAATGTGATCATCCGCAAGATGACAGCCGCCGACATCCCGGCGGTCGAAGTGCTTTACCGGCAATACTGGAACGAAAAATCAAATGTAGAAAAGATGGCGGAAAAATTCGCGCAGGTCGAGCCGCGCGACGATTATGTCTTCTTTTGTGCCGAGCAAGACGACAAGATTGTCGCAACCGTAATGGGCATTGTCTGCGAAGAGCTTTACGGAGACGCGCTGCCCTTTTTGCTGGCCGAGAACATGGTGGTTGATCCGGCCTGCCGCAGACAAGGGGTTGGCCGCCTGATTTTCGACGCGCTTGAGGATTGGGGACGGTCGAAGGGCTGCCGGCAGGTGCTGCTTCTCACTGAGTCAAACCGGGAGGATGCCCGCGCGTTTTATACATCCATCGGTTTTCACCCGACCGCCAACGCAGGGTTTAAGAAGAAGCTGTATTAAAGGGCAAGGTGTACTATGAAAAAAGTCGTCCTGACCATGGTTGCGTTTTACTGTTTGATGATTGTCTCGCCGCCCTTCGGGTATTTCTTTTACGTCCAATTGCTTGGCGCGTGGGGCTTTGAGTTCATCACGCCCATCTTCATGGGGATTATCCTGCTCAGTGGCTTGATTGTGGGCTGTACACTGGTTATGCTCGGCGAGGTTAAAACTTTGCGGGAAACAATCGCCGATCAAAAACAACCGCCGGTTCAAATCATTACGGCTCGCAAACGGATTAGAAGTCTAAAACAGCGATGAGTGCAGCAATTTCCCTTGACCTCAAACCCCGGTTGTTTGTTTTGTCGTCGGCAGCTGTGGGGGCGCGTGACGGCGGTATTTTAACTGGTCTCACTTTCGGACGTGGAGAGCTTCAATGTGTCTTCGATGTCCCTGCCTTTCGGACTTACGAACTTGCCAGCATCTCCGATGTCCTTGCCTTTCGGGCTTGAAGGACTTCAAAGAATCTCCGATGGAATTGGAATGGGCGCTACCCGCCCCAAACCCCGGGGTTACTCGCCGTGTCGTCAGTAGCTGTAGGGGCGCATGACGACGGTATCTTGATGGCCTCGGCCCCAAAGTAACCAAAACGCCGCTTAAGGGGGGCGGCACCCTGTGCCTTATCCCCCTTAA
>WRBI01000033.1 GCA_009784625.1 Oscillospiraceae bacterium
ATCCCCAGGTTTTTGCGTGCTTTTTATTCCCTGCTCCTCTGCCCTCAGCTTTTCAACACCACTTCTTACTCTCACTTTTCTCGCTTTTTGATCCTGTACATAGTGTGAATACTAACAATTGAGCAAGCGCTAAAAATTTACTATGCCCACTCGGAGCTTGGCAACAAAGAAATTACTGCGCTGTTTGGTCGGCGCTCGTCCGCTACGGTGTGCCGACTAAAGCGGGTGGTCAAGGATGAAATGGTTACAAGGGATATATTATCTTACGGTGCCAACAAAGTCAACACTGCCGTTGCCTATGACGTTTGGGGAATTGATGTCAGGGATTTGGAAAGGCGTATGAAGAAGATAAAAGAGTTAGAATTATAGGCTGAAGTTTTTACACAATTACGGCGGTTATCCTTGTGTTTATCGGGTTTTTATGGTATACTTGATGTACAAGGTTAGCCGCCTTTTGGAGGTTTATATATGCCGATATACAAAGTAGACGGCGTTAAAAAAGACGGCGCACAAAAGTACAACGTTCGTGTCAACTACACCGACAGCAACGGACAGGCAAAGCAGCTTACACGGACAGCCTACGGCGCTGAAGCGGCCAAGGATTTGGAACGCAAGTTGGCCCAAGAACAGAAAGTCAAGGGAGACGCTCCTGTCAAGAAAATGACCGTGCAGCAGCTTTTTGACGAGTACATGACGGTCAAGCGGTATGAAGTGCGGGAATCCACTCTTGCAAAGTGTGACCAGAGCATTACCATTCACATTTTGCCGCTTTTCAAAGATGTGCGCATTGACAGGCTGGGCGTACAGCTTCTCCAAGAATGGAAACTGACAATGGAGCAAAAAGGATTGTCCTTAAAAACAAGGCAACGTGTATATGGTGATTTTAGAACCATGATTAACTACGCCATCAGAATGGAGTATATTCCATCAAACCCACTCGTTAAGATTGGGAATTTTAAGGATAAGATGGACACCGTAAAGCAGGGAATGAATTTTTATACAGCGGAAGATTTTAAGGTGTTCATAAATGCGGCTAAAGAGGTTGCAAGGGAGCGGGAAACAAAGCACAGTGACTTGGCGGAGTGGGATTTCGTTGTATTCTTCTGTATCGCATTCTATTGCGGGCTTCGCAAGGGCGAAATCCACGCCTTGAAGTGGAGTGATATAGACGGCGCATATCTGTCTGTTAATCGCAGCATTACCCAAAAGTTGCGCGGTGGGGACAGGGAAACGCTGCCCAAAAACCAATCATCCATACGAACGTTGCAAATGCCGTTGCCGCTCATCAAGATGTTAGATGTACACAAGAAGCGGCAAATGCAATGCTTCAAAAACTTTAGTGATGATTTTAGGGTATGTGGCGGTGAGCGTAGCCTGCGAGATACCACTATCGAAATCCGAAACAAACAGTATGCCGAATTGTCAGGGATTAAAAAAATCAGAATCCATGACTACCGGCATTCCCATGTGTCCATTCTTGCGAATGAAAAAATCAACATTCAAGAGGTTGCCCGGAGGCTCGGTCACTCCCGTATAGAGATGACTTGGAATACTTATAGTCATTTGTACCCGCGAGAGGAAGAAAGGGCGGTTGAAATTCTCAACAAGATTGCATAATTCGCTCCAGCCGTACGCGATTTTTACACGTTTGCGCTAAAACTTGTGAATTTACATCTAAAGAAAATTGCAAGCTGATAACCGAATAACCGCATTAAATAAAGGTTTCTGGCACAGTACTAAATGATGGAAATGGAGAAGGAAAAGGGCTTTTTAGTTCCGATCGTCTCCACCATGAGAAAAGCTGACAAGCATAAAGTTTGTCAGCTTTTTGTTTTGCTTATTGTCAGTAAATGGGGTTAAAACCCTCGCCTTTAGGCGAAACCTTTAGGTCAACCTGCTCATCAACACAGAGACGTAATGCAGTGGAATTAAAGTGTAAACTAAACTTTCATGAACGAAGAATTTCGTTTCAAGGTCACAGGGTAAAGCGCGAACTGATAACGCAGAGCGATTTTTCTTGAATTTCGTAGAAGTTTCCGGAGGCTTTAGGCGGCTTTAGCCGCCCAGACGAACCCACCGCCTTTAGGCGGTGGTGATTTAGTTACTTCAAATTTCTAGCTTTCTACTTGAACAGTACTGGAATAACAATCATACTGGTTGTCATTCTGACATTACACAGCCGACAACGGGGATTAGGATAAAACCCTGTATCATACGGCCTCGCCCAAAGAACTGGTAAATAAAAAAAGAAATTTATAATTTAGTATTGACCTTAATATTATTAAGTGATATACTTAATAATATTAAGGGGGGCGGTCTATGGCTATTGAAATTGTGCCGGAGTGGATGGTAAGCCTTGAGGATGAAGATGTCGTATTCATCAAGAAGTTTTTGCAGGCTTCCGGCTCTCTAAAGGAAATGGCGCAGCAATACGGCGTCACTTATCCGACTGTGCGCTTGCGGCTCGACAAGCTGATTCAGAAAATCCAAATCAGCGAGGACACAGCCAATGAGCCGTATGTCGCGCTTATCAAGCGGCTTGTAGTCAATGACAAGGTTGACTTCAACACCGCAAAAATCTTAATTTCAGAATACAAAAAAGGAGTAAAAGAATGATGGCAAATCACGCGGTCGTATTTACAGGCGGTATGTTCGCGCTATTGGTTTTCGGTGTAGTGGTGATGATACTGCAAGTGTTTTTATCAAAGACAGAAAGCAAGTGGTCAGGGGCTATCATGCCAGCCATCATGTTTGGCGTTTCTCTGGTAGCTGCATTTCAATTTGCACTGCGCCTTATTAACGCCAGGTCGTTTACAGGTGAGATAAATGGGGTGTTTGTGGAACACACAACAAGCATGTCCACAATTATTGGCCAAACAGCACTGATATTTGTTCTTTGTAATATCGCAACAGGCATTATGATTGTAATATATACGATATTTAGAAGAAAGAGAGACAGGCAACGCGCATTAGAAATGATGCGCATTCAAGACTTGGGGTAATCTTAATAACTCGCCGCTGCGGCTAGGAATCCGCAAATCCAAAACTATTATGAAAGGCGGGGAATCTATCGACTCCCCGCCCTCTTTGAGCTTTAATCGTAAATCAATTGTGCGAACTTGCGGCAAGCCCCACGCTGCATGGGGATGTCCTCTTTGTTGTCTGCGCCGAGGTGTAGCTGTTTCTTGGTAGACACTCTGTATAGATTATATGCTGTTTTTTGCATAAACTGTCATCCTCTCTTTTGAAATGCAAGATAATGGCAGTTCTTTTTGATTTTAGCCAATATGAACTTATCAAGGTGCGTTGCGTGTGGCATATCGCCTGTGCAATGCCATTATCTCAATACTTGGTCGAAAACGGCAAATGTGCGAATGAAAGTTTTTCTTACTTTTGCCACACCGCCCAGCATCATACGCTTAATATCGTTGATGGCCGAACCATTAGGCTCTACCGGGAAATTCAACTTGATCTGGTGACCATCCACAATCATGTGGGCTGGGCAATATAAGAAATAAGGAGCTTTGCGACTTAGAGAATACATTAACGTGCGAAGAGGATAAGCACGTTATAACATGGTATTCGTTGTGTTTCAACGCTCTTGCTCACGCTCACACTTCTTCTCCAGTGGCTTTAAGTCACCCTTGCCTGGCGCTTCTATGGTTATCCCTCTGCCGGGTTCCCGGACATACTCAAACCGCTTCACAGTCCTTAGCCGATTTCATCGCAAAAATTCTCTTGCATTTTTTTCTTTATTTCCCGCGGATCAGACAGCTGATCAAGCAGCCACATCAGTTTTGTAACAGCCGCCTCAGCAGTCATATCGCCGACTGTAATGACGCCCTCTTTCAATACGCTTTTTCCCACTTCATAGCGCGTTAAGTCGGTCGTTCCATTTCTGCATTGCGTGATTACTACAACCGACATATTGGCGTGTATAGCTCTTTTGATAGGCTCGATCAAGTCGCGGCGGGCATTTGGCACGCCGCCGATCCCATACGCTTCAATGACAATACCGCGATAATTATCCATCTTAACAATTTCGTCAATAACCTTAGGGCTGGTACCGGGAATGATTTTGAGCAGAAAGACACCCGGATAGCCCGCGCTGTCTGTACCCATTTCCAACAATGTTTCGCTTGTCCTTTGGGCCAAGGGGTTTTCCATGCAGACTTTATCGTCTATAATTCTGCCCGCAAGCGGAGCGTTGACGCTTTCAAACGCCCCGAAGTCCGTGGAGTGGGCTTTACACGCCCTTGTTCCTTTGATGATTTTTCCGCCAAACACGACATACACACCCGGATAACCTGCGGCAGCGGTCTTTACCGCATCAACCAAATTCTTTTTTGCGTCTGTATTTGGCTCATCCACAGACAACTGAGAGCCTGTAAGCACCACAGGCTTGTGCAAGTTTTTCAGCATAAAGGAAAGCATTGCGGAAGTATACGCCATGGTATCGGTTCCGTGTGTAATAACGATACCTTCAAACGATTTTAGTCCTTCATATGTTTCTTTCGCGATTACCTTCCAATCCTCCGGCTGCATATTCGTGCTGTCAAGATTCATAACATCGCGCACTTGAATTTCACACAGGCCCGCGAGTTCTGGAATATCCCGCGTTAAATCCTCGCCGGTATATTCGGCGACACGCCCCGCGGCGCTTTCTTTGGACGCGATTGTTCCGCCTGTGGTTAGAAGCAATATTCGTTTCATTATTTCGAAACCCCTCTCATTCTGTTTACGATAAAGCGCACAATTTGTCGGTTGAATAGCCGCAGGTGCGGACAGCACCAAGTTTTCGGGTCACCGTTAGCAGTCCGTGTATGGTGACCCATAAGAGCAGCGGCAGCCTTGTAGCTTGCGTTATGAATTCCTTTGGGCCTCAAGCAAAGACCTTACAAGCGAGTACAAGCCTTTTGGCTGCACACCGTCCGCAAGCTGATCATTTCCGGCATAGTGGGCCTCCTTGATGATAGCTTTAGATCATATGCAAGTACATACATGCCCATTCATACTGATGATAACTATACAGATCGCCATTGACATTGTCAATAAAAAACCAGGTGGATGGTTGGGTTTTGAGTGAATTGTAACAAAAACACTTTGGCAATCTATTTGAATATTCGCATTCCCCGCACAGGTCAGGCGGGAGGAATCGCAACATTTTCAGCCCAATCAAATGGCAAAAAGACCAGCCGTTAAGCAGAAACCGGCCTTGACAGCGTTGTCCGCGGCTGTTATATTTAGTGATACAGTTTGTTATTCTTGTAACAGTTCGCAGACAACTGAAAGGAGTATTCGCCAAAGTGGAAATTACTTATAAGTGTTTTAAGTGCACAGAGCAAGTGTCCGTCTCAACAAAGCAAGCCGCTTGCAGCTGTGGCGGTTTATGGACGCTGGACTTTGAGCCGCCCAAGTTCAGTTTGGATTTAGTAGACAGGGATATATGGGGCATGTTTCGGTATCGGGCGTTTATGCCATTGCCCGATGATGGCTGGCGGAAAATTACGCTCGGCGAAGGACTGACCCCTATTATAAACTTTAATGAAAACGTCATGCTAAAGATGGATTACTTTATGCCAACGCTTTCGTTTAAGGATCGCGGCGCGGCTGTGCTGATCGCACACTGCAAATCCATCGGGGTTGACGCCGTTGTGCAGGACAGCAGCGGAAACGCGGGAAACAGCGTGGCGGCTTATTGCGCGAAAGCAGGAATTGCGTGCGATATATTTGTCCCCGAAGGCACTTCCCCCGCAAAAATCAATATGATAGAGTCTCACAAGGCCACAGCACATGTCGTGCCGGGCAGCCGGGATAACTGCGCAAATGTTTGCCGCGCCCAGGTGAGCGAGCAGGGCAAGTATTACGCAAACCATGTATATAACCCGTTTTTCTACCAAGGGACCAAAACCTACATCTACGAGGTTTACGAGCAGTTGGGACGAATCCCGGAAAACATCTTCGTGCCGCTCGGCAATGGCACGCTTTTTATTGGTGTTATAAAAGGGCTGGAGGAATTGCTGCGCAGCGGAGCCATCAAGAAAATACCACAGGTTTACGCGATCCAGAGCGAACATTGTGACCCGTTTGTCAAAGCGCAAGTTTTGGGTGAAAGTCTCCCCGCGAAAGTTCAACCAACGCCTACGCTTGCTGAAGGCATCGCGATTGGCGTCCCAATGCGCGGCGAGGAAATCCTTCAGTACATCTACAAATATGATGTTAAGACGATTATAGCGCCGGAAGCGCGCATTTTAGAGGCGAGGGCGCTGCTGGCAGCCAAGGGTATCTATTGCGAGCACACGACAGCCGCAAGTTACGCCGCGTATTTAGCCTATTGTGACGAGTTTGGAACAGTCACAGACAGCTTGATACCGATGTGTGGCGCCGGGCTAAAGTCAGACCACTAGGAGGAGGGATTCCCCATGGAATTGATTAGCTTGAATACAAAAGGCGAGAACAAAGGGCACTACTCTCCAGGCGTGATACACGGCGGCACACTGTATATTTCCGGACAGCTGTCAATCGACTTAGACACCAGGGAGGTCCCCGGTGGCTCTGTAGAAGAGCATATGCGGCTGGCGCTTCACAACTTGGAGCGGGTGCTTACCGCCGCGAGTTTAAGGAGAAATGATGTCGTTTCGTGCAGGATATATATTACCGATATCAATGACTGGGATCGCGTTAACGAAGTGTACAAAGAGTTTTTTGGAGGCCACAAGCCTGCAAGAGCCGTTATACCGGTAGCGGGCGGCCTGCATTTTGGGTGCCTTGTTGAGATTGAGGCAATAGCAGCCTGCAAGTAAAATTTAAAGACAATAAACTACCCCGCGCCTCTGCTGTGGGGTAGTTTATTGCGAATCCATCGACAACGAGAGCAAACCAAACAAGACGCGGCTGAGATAAAGCAAAAATCTGTTGACACCGCAACAAAAATATGTTAAAATGTTCACAGTCTGTACACATCTTCCAAAGGAAAGCGAGGCAAAATATTATGTTAATCGCGCAGGTTATTATTCTGATTACACTGGTTCTGATGATCAGCGGCAAAGTCCCGCTCTATCTGACAGCTTTCATTGGCGCAACTGTCGCCGCCCTGGCGGCAGGATTTCCTATGGTAGCCGCTTGGGCGCCGGCCGGATACGAGGGGCCTTTTGTCATGGGCCTTCTGCAGGCGAATGGGCTCCATCCTGTAATTCTCGATATGCTGGGCGTCCTGTTGTTCATCGGTATTATGGAGAAGGTCGGGTTCCTCAACTGTATCATACTTAAGATCATCCGGATCGGGCATAAGATGGGCGAAGGCCCCGGCGTTGCCACAGCCGGCGGCATTGCGGCCGGCATCATCGGCGGTATGACCGGCTTTACACAGCCCGCGATCACCGGCGTTGTCACCGGTCCCCCCGCGGTTGAGATGGGCGTTGACAAAAACCGTGTAGCCGGTATTCTGGCACATGCGGGCCACCTTGGCAACCTGGGCGGATTCACACATCCAACCATTGTTGCAGTCGTGGCTATGACCGGCATTGCGTGGGGCCCCACCAACCTGGTCGGCATTATTGTAGCCCTTTCCATTTTCGCGGCCAGTTTCTTTCGTGTCCGCGCCATGATGAAAAAAGAAGGCACACTGGGCAAGAAGATCGAAATGAATCTGGAAACCTCAGACATTCCGTTTGGAAAGGCCCTTCTGCCCTTTTTGGTTCTGATCACCGCGTTTATCTTTGGCGTACCTGTTGTAATGGCGGGTATCGGTTCTGCTCTGCTTGTTGTCCTGATGAGCGTCAGGGACTTTAAGCAAGGCGAAAGGGGCATGATGGAAGGCCTTGGGCGGATCACTGTTCCGCTGTTCGCCACTGTTGCTTTCCTGTTTATGGCGGGTATTGTCCGAGAGATTGGTTTGATCGACATCCTTGTCCGCTCTGAGGACGGCGTGGTAGTTGGCGGTGCTTTGTACGGTGCTATGAGTGCCGGCCCCATGGTCCTGCTTTTGATCATGTTTTTGGTCGGCTCTGTCGCGGGATTGGTTACCCAGTCGAACGGGGCTTCGATTCCTTTTATTCTTCCGGTATTGCTGGCACTTCTCGAAGCCGGTGTTAATCCGGTAGCTGCGGCGGTTGCCGCGGCGGGCGGCCCGGCCATCATGCAGTACTACCTGACCGGCGGCCCGGTAGCGGCCCTGTCGACTGTTATCCCGATCATACCCGGCTCTGACCTCAAGCTTGCGAACAGGTTCCAGCGCCCGTCTATCCTATGCGGCATGGGTGTTTTGCTCATCATTGTGATTGTTCTCGGTGTTGTTATGCCTCACGGTATCCAGGTTTAATATTACACCTGTTTTCCGCCTTGCAAGCATTGTTTTGCGGGGCGGAAATTGTATTTTTTGAGACATGATTCGGGTGGCTTTTGCGGCCAGCTTGTGCGTCTCTTGTTGTTGTTTCTTTTTGGGGGCAGGGCTTTTTGGGGGCCTTGTGGTTGCTTGATCAGGCAGGACTGTATTATAAATATGGATTGATAGTCTGCTTCAAAGCAGTCGTCAGGCCGACGTTTTTTTAATTAAACGGATGAGCGAGGAGCTTTGCATATGTCTGCCGCAATGATTACCGTGGGGTACAAAGTTGCATATTCCGTTTCCGTTAAAGGAAAAGTTGACTATATTAGTTTGCACGGAACTCTTGACCGTGCTGAACTTAACGCCCTATCACAAATTGGGGCGTGCGACAGAATACAAGTTGACGAAATTCCTACACAAGAAACGCTGATCGCACTTAACGAACAATACTATTCACAGTTTCCAACAACGGGTTTTCGCTTTTACGGCAACCGCTCGAATAGTGTTGATTTTAAGTTTCTGAGACATTTACCAAATCTCGAAAAATTGTCGGTTGAATATAAGCAAAGCGAAGCCGACTTATCTGTCTTGAAGTATCTGAAAAACTTAAAAACGCTAGAGCTTTCCATCGGCCAGATTAAGGATTTTTGCTTTCTTTCGGAAACCTCTGATAAACTGGAGCGGTTCGCATTGGACACAAAGAAGAAGTCCTTTGATTTATCTATACTAAGCAGGTTCAAACAACTTAAAGTTTTGGAACTATTCGGATTAAAAAATAATATCGAATCCATTTTGGCTCTCCCGTTATTGGAGGATTTGCTTCTAAGCGGAATAACGCTTACAGATTTATCCTTTTTGAATGGCATGAGAAACTTGAAAGCATTGAAAATTCACAGAGGAAACACAAGTGATTTTTCTGTGCTATATGGAAACACATCTATTGTCGCTCTAAATTTATTTAGAGTTACAAACTTTACCGACATTGATTTGATTGCAAAATTGCCGAACCTTGTTTCAGTGGAACTTCGTGAATTGCAACATATTCAAAGATTTACAGATTTATCGAATCATGAGAGCTTAAAGCACATTCATGTTGATGGCATGAAATCTCTGCTAGACCTCTCGGCATTGGAATGCGCAAAAAGCTTGGAAAGTGTATCTTTTGTATGCTGTCCTCCGAAATTTGAGCCGAATTGCATTTTGCCTGTGTTAAAGAACTCGACAATCAAGCAATGCAGTTTTTATACTGCCAGCGAGAAAAAGAATAAACAAATTGGAAAATACATTAAGGAATCAGGAAAAGCGAACAAAAGTAATGCTGTGACAGTTCGAGATATGCTTTATTCAAACCGCAATGGTTTATAGCACACTAACTTTGCGTGCCTATTAAGCATTTCGAAAGATAGAAGGTAAATTTATCGCATTGCGTGATTAGGCAGGTTTTAAACAGTGAAACCACGAGAGCCCAGAGCCATTCAAGCTCTGGGCTGTTTTTTGAAAAGTTTTCAAACACCTTGATAATAAACGTCTAACCATAACCCCACGCGCCTTAAGCCCCGCATAGGACAAGGCCGTTTCATCAACATCCTCTGCCAGGCGGATAGGATTTTTTCGGCCATAGTACGCGCTATGAGTTTTTGCTTATTTTCTTATAGCCGGAACATATACCCATCGAAAGAGCGCTTTTGTCAAGCCGTAATCAGGACAAAAAGCGGGACACATATTTTCAGCCCTGTTTTTTGTTAAAACGACTCTAAATATAGTTTTTCTATAACGGCGCGGTCGTACGGCACGGGGGCGCTGTCGAGCAGCATTTTCAGCCCCGGGGTTTCAAACACAAGGTCGGTCAGACGCGGCACATCCGACTTGGTGAAGCCGATATCGCCCATCCTCTCGGTTACGCCCAGCGTCTTCAGCCAGGCGCGTATACCATCCGCCGCTTTTTTGGCCTCGCCCGGCTCACCGGTCAGGCCTGGGACAACCGGGCGCAGCACTTCGGCCAAAATTAAACTGCGCGCGGGATAGACTTCTTCCAGCACGCGCGGCAGCAGTACAGACAAAATCAGCCCGTGCGACAGCTCGGTGTTAAGTGCGACAATCGGGTGGTCGAGTGCGTGGGAAAAGTGCAGCATACCGTTGTCAAAACCAATACCCGCGGCCATCGCCGCATAGGCAAGAAAGTACCGCGCGGTAAGGTCATTCGGGTCGGATACCGCAAGCGGCAGGTACTTGACGATAAGCGCGATGAGTTCCTTGCCCTGAAAAATGGTCAGCGGGTTGTTTAGTGTTGAGCTACACGACTCAATCACATGGGTGAGCGCGTCAATGCTCGAATAGCGGGTGTGCATATCACTCAGGCTGGTCATCAGCGCGGGGTCGTCAATTGAGTACCACGGGTAGATGTGGTCGGACGCAATGGCCATCTTATACTGTTTTTCGGGGATACCCAGCACAGCGAACCGGTTGACCTCACTGCCCGTGCCGTGGGTGAGGTTGATGGCAATAATCGGAACCGCGCTTGTAATCGGAAGTTTCTGCTCAAACAACTCGCGGCAGGTCACGCCCGGCTGTTTCAGGAGCACAGCGACACTCTTGGCCGCGTCGATCGGACTGCCCCCGCCAATGGCAATGACCGCACCGCAGCCCGATTTCCGGGCCAGCTCAACCGCTTCATCCACCTGATGGGTTTTGGGGTTTGCCGACACCTGATTGTAGAGGACGCAGCCGATACTATGCTTTTCCAGCGCGCGCGTCACGTGCGCCCACCCGCCCGATTTCTCATATGAAGCGCCCCCGGTAATGGCAATGACGCTGCGGATACCGCGGGCGGCCATCTGCTCGGCAATAAAATCCATCTTCTCAATCGCACCTGCGCCGAAGAACACCTTGCTGCCGCAAATAATCGTGCTGATGTTGTGAATGTCAATCCCAGTTTCCCAAGACATGTTGTTGCCCCCTTGTATTATGGTGTTTAGATGATTATCTACCAGTTCTCTTCAATTGGATGGCCAGCCAGCAGGTTTTCAATGCCCTCGCCCGCGCGCTGGACAAACATATCGCGCATGGCAAACTCGCTTACACCGTTGACGAACACATTTACCCGGCGCACATCGCCAGGGTACAGCGCCATCACATCCGGCGGCTTGTTCGGGTTCAGGTATTCGTAAGTTATGGTCAGCAGTGGCTGCTCATCGTCGGGCGGGGAAAGCGCGCCGAGGTACGCGCCGTCGTGCGCGGCGCTGGTGATCAGGCGGAAAAACGCGTGGAACAGGCGCATGTCCAATGGCTGGCCGCCATAATAAACCGCTGGGCTGCGCGGGTCTGAAACATCGATATCCAGCCGGTGGGTGCGCCCGGGCAACTCGATTGTGACGGACGCCAAATCCATGAGCAGCGGGGTCAAGAACCAGCGGAGCAGCAGCCGTTCGTATTCGATGTCAAAGAACGGTTCGCGCTCAACGAGGTAGACCGCGCCGCTGCCCAGCAGGGTGGCGTAAAACCGCCCGTCCTGCGCGGGGATGAAGCGCAGCCGCATCTGCACAAGCTGTGCCTCCATGCCGTTTATCATGTCGTAGTCAATCGCAAGGTACGCATCGTCGAACCCGAACGCGGCGATTTCCGCATCATCAAGGCCGAATGCCACAATTTCAACAGCGGGGATGTCGAACAGCGCACCAAGGATGTGCAGCCCATAAGCCTGGTCGAGCTGGTAGGCCGCCGCGCCGCGCACAATGTGGGTAGGCGCGCCGAAAGAGAGTGCGGCAAGCGCGATTTCCTCATCAGCCTGCGCTGTGGCGTGTATGGTGACTGGCTGTGCAAGGCTTGTACCCGAGAATGTGATGTCACGAATGACCGAAAGTGGGCTGGTGACCATCAGCGGCGGGGTGACATATAGAGAGATGATCTGCGTGGCCGGGCGCAGGAACTGCCCGGCGATCCCCTGCGGGATGATGAAAACGTCGTCATACCCCTCAACGGCGGCGAAATAGTGCCCGGAAACGCGCTCCACACCGCCAATATCCATTTGCAGTGAACCGCCGTCAAAGAACTTGACTTCGACACTCGCGGCGGGCGGATAGAGGCCAAAGTCACGCAAATCGGCCCCTGCGGCGGGTATGCGGCGGATTGCCGCCACTTGCGCGCTGTTTTGCATAAACCGCATGAACTTATCAAAATCGACAATATGCGGCGGGATTTCGTCAACAACGTAACCGCCGTCCTCAAAGTCGAAGTAAAAGCTGAAAGTACCGGCGGCGTTGGCGACAGTGACAGACTGTATGGCATCAGGCGGGCGGGCGGAGAAAATCTCGCCGTCGAACGCCGGTTGGGCGGGCGAAAACAGCAGCGCGGCGTACACGGCCGCAAGCGCCGCCACCACACATCCCCCGATTATCGCACAGCGTATGAGCGAGCGCATTACTTATACCTCCTGTACAACCAGACGCTGGCGCCCGCCGCGAAAATCAAAAGCGGCAGCACACCGGTCAGTATCACGCCGAGCCGCATGGCTTGCGCACTGGTTATGCCCAAAGTCCTGCCCGCGAGCGATACCGGGCGAATGCTTATAAGGTCCTCGCGCCCGGTCAGGTCACCCAGCAGGTTGAGCAGATATTCAGCGTTGGATACGGATGTGTTTTGCAGAGCGATTGTGTCAAAAATACCGGTGGACGCCGACACCAAAATATGCGATTGCAGATGCTCGCCATCCGGGGCCAGGGCGTGAAAGCTGGACACCGCCAAAGCAGGCAGCGGGCCGCGGCGGGTTGCATCGCTGGCGGTAAAGTCTTCGGGGGCGTCCGCCGGGCGAACACCTGCGGTTTCGCTAAATTCCAGCAGTGTTTGCAGGTGATAGCCGTCCCGCGCGGTGAAGATCAGCTCCATTGGCCTGGCAAGCGGCGCAAGGAACGGCATGGAGGGGTCGCGAAGCAGCAAAGCGTAGCGCTCATCAACGTAGCGGACAATGGGGTAAAAGGGCTGGAAATGGTAAGTTCGCTCGGGGTCGGTTTCGAACACCATGCCGTCGTCGAAGCGTATCCCCCACTCGGCCAGGAACGTGTCGAGATTGGGCAGTGCGCCCTGCGCCGCACCGGCCGTGTAAATCAGCATCTTGCCGTATCGGCCATTGTTGTACAAAAATGCCTCCAGCCGCCGCACAATATCCTCTGAAAGGTCGATGGTCGGCGAAAGGAGCAGCAGCACATCGAAATCGCTGAACACGGCGGTCGTCATGCTCACCGTTTGCACCGCGTAATTGTTGTTTAACAGCATCTGCGGGAACACGCCGCCGTCGGTTGTGCCGTTACCGGTCAACAGCGCCACGCGAACCCTCTCTTCACTCACCACACTCAGTATGGCCGAGGTCAGCGCTTCTTCCGCGCGGCTGGCCACTACGCTGACATTGCCGTCCGGCAGCTGGGTAAAGTAAAAGAGATTCTGCGCGCGCAAGTGCTCAACCCGCCCGCCGCTTTGCACAACCAAATCACCGTGAGAAAGCGCGAGTTCGGGAAAACGCACCGCGAATAGCGGGTTGGCCGCATAGTCGACGTATTCCAGTGTAACAAAGCTTGAGAAGCGGGAATACTGGTCGATGATCCGCTGCGCTTGCGCAAGGTATGGCGAGCCACCGAATCCGCCAGTGTCTGAGAGTACAAAGATTTCTACAGGAGAATCCAGTGCCGCGAGCAGTGCGCGGGTATCCTCGCCGACCTCGAACACCGCGCCGTATGTGAGGTCAGCCTGTAAGTGAAATCGCTCGTCAAGCCGCACCGCAATGCCGTTCACCAGGAATACCCCGGCAAACAAAAGCAGCACAATGGCTACAAACAGCATATTGATTTTCATTGTTTCTCTCATCAAGACCACCTGCGCCGTTCAAGTACAAGCACGGTAAGCAATACAAAGCAGACGGCTATGCTCGCGAAGAACACAACGTCGGCAAGGCTGATCACGCCGACCGTGAATCCGCTGTACCGGCTGTTAAAGGACATATGTCTGAGCACAGTGCGCAGCAAGCGGTTGGCGGCGACAACGTGCAGTGCGTCCATAGCCACCAACAATAAACTTGCGCCAAAGCCGCCTATTGCCGCGATCACCTGGCTTTCGGTCAAAGAGGAAATAAACAGGCAAATAGCTATCAGCGCCATGCCCAGCAAAATCAGACCGGTGAAGTTGCCCAGCACAACCGGCCAATCGGGCTGTGCGTATACTTGCAGAACCATCGCCATGACCAGCGTACCTGAAACGGCTACTGCGTAAACACACAGGGCGGCCAAATATTTGCTCAGCACGATCCCCAATCGGGAAACCGGTGAGGTCAGCAGCGTCTGGTCGGTCTTAACCCGCCGCTCTTCACTGAGCAGGCGCATGGTCAGCACCGGCACAAGGAATAAGACGACCGAAAACAACATCGAGAACATGCCGGAAGTGTTGGTCGTGTTCCCGATAATGTTGAAGGTGAAGAAGTAGTACCCGGTAAAGAAAAACATGGCGGCAACGATCACATACCCCAGCGGGGTGCGAAAATAGGCCATAAACTCCCGGCTGAATACCGCGCTCATACGCTCGCCCCCCCGCCCCTTGTCAGCCGCAGGAACACATCCTCAAGGGATGAGCCTGCATTTCCGGTTGAAAGCAGCGGCATATTCGCCTGGGCAAGCGCATAAAACACAGCTTCGCGCACATCGCAATCCTCCCGCGAGAATACCACAAAGTCGTGTGCGCCCGGCTCGCCCGTTCCAAGCCGTTCCACCCGTTCAACACCTTGCACGGTGCGCAGCGTCAGGCGCACCTGCTCCGGCTCGCCTTTTATACGCAATCTCAGTCCGCCGGCAGCACCTTCGATCAGCCGCTGAGGCGTATCGTCGGCAATCAGTCTGCCCTCATTGATAACGATCACCCGGTCGCACACGGTCTGGATCTCCGAGAGGATGTGCGAGGAAACGATGACTGTGCTCTGCTTTCCGCGCGATTTTATCATTCCCCGCATATCGATGATTTGCGAGGGGTCAAGCCCGGCGGTCGGCTCGTCGAGTATGATGACTTTCGGCTGCCCGATAAGCGCCGCCGCAAACCCCACCCGCTGCCGGTAGCCTTTGGAAAGATTGCGCACCATCCGCCGCTGCACGTCTGAAATACCGACTTTCGCGCAGATGTCGTCAATCTGCGCGGCGCGCTCTTTTTTGTCTTTGTAGACCCCGCGCAAACCACATATAAAGCTGAGATGCTCGTCCACGCGCATCTCGGGGTAAAAGGCCGGTTGTTCGGGCAGATAGCCAATCATCCGCTTGGCCTTTCCGCCCTCGGATGTTATATCAAAGCCGCCTACCAAAACCGCGCCCGAGCTGGCGCTGATGTAGCCGGTCAGAATATTCATGGTTGTGGATTTTCCCGCGCCGTTAAGGCCGAGCAGTCCCACGACCTGCCCGATCTCAACCGTAAAACTTATGTCGTCAAGCGCCAGTTTTTCGCCGTAGCGTTTGGTCAGGTTTCTAATCTCAATCAACTGTGATTCCCCTATCATCAGCGAAAATTGCCACCCGCCCCGCGCCGTATACACGCGCAGAGCGGGGACAATTTTTATTAGGGCATTTAACTATGCGGTTTAATAGAAGAAGTGCGCGCCTGCATCTTCAAAAGTCCACCAGTGGGTGGGGACGTCGCTGCCCAGGCGGCGGGCTTCGTCTTCCCAGTCAAAGATCGATCTGCCATCCCAGCTGTCGTCGTAAGTCATCCAGATGCTGTTGGGCAAAAGCAGGGCGATAACGTCATCCCATGTGTCGGACCAGTAGGGCAGGTCGGCGCGCAGCTCGCGGCCCAGCATTTGGTGCAGGCCGATATTCAGCGCAGTACCGCCAACGCCCGGCGAGTTGCTGAGCATCATAAAGTCAATAACGCGCTCTTCTCGGTTAAGTTCGATCATTTGCAGCATAAAGTTTCCGCCGTCGTGGTAGCCGATAAAGCGGGGCAGCGGTGTGCCGGTGATTTCAAACGCGTCAATCAGGGCGTTTGCGTTTTGGGAGACCAGAATGCCGTCGAATTCAACGCCGGCGTTGAGGATTTCAAGCATACGCTCTGTGGCCTGGGTGTAGTTCCAGTCGTGGAAAGACTCGTGAACGACAACCAGCTGCTCTTCTTCGATACCAGCTTCAAAGCCGCGCTGGCGCAGCTCACTGGCGGCGTTGCCTTCGCGGGCGGCCATCATGATGACACGCGCGCCCGGGCCGAGGACACGGCCGGCTTCTCTGGCAGTCAGGTAGCCTTGCTCGAATTGGTTGGAACCAACATTGAGGACGCCGGCGCCGGGGCTGATGTAAATGTTGTTTGCGTTGATGTACAGGATTCCGGCTTCCCTCGCCCGCTCAATAACAGGGTCGAGACCGGTTACCGAAACGGGGTTTACCAGGATAAAGTCGTAACCCTCGTTGATGCTGTTCTGAAGCTGCTGCACTTCGAGCGCGGCATCCCAGTTGGCGACAAATGAAGCGTAGCTGACGGCAAAGCCGTGGTCGGCCGCCGCTGCCGCCGCCTCTTGGATATCCAGCTCATAGCGGATACGGAATGAGTTGCCTTCGACAACCGCGTTGTGGGACGCGAGCCTTACCGGGCGCAAGCCGTCGTCCCCCGCTTCAGGGGCCGGAGGGGCTGTCGCCGCGCCGGGGTCTGCCGGGGCCGGGGCGGCAGGTGTGGCTGCACCGCCACATGCCGCCAGCACCAGGACAAACGCCAGTACCAGCATAATTAGCTTTTTGTTCATGTACGTACTCCTCTCAATTGTTATTGCTGCTGTAAGTATACGAGCTGCTAATGACTATAATGACAGCTTAACCTGTATTGTCCACAAGCTCTGCTGCGTTATAGATATTACTGCCGCACGCCTTTTCTGCGGTTGTACATTACAAGTATAAGCACCAGCACCAGGCCCAGCGTAATTTCCCGCACACGTTGGGAAAGGTTGAGCGCTGTCAGCATATTGTTGAGCATAACCATAACCATCGAGCCGGCAATTGTGCCGCCGTAAGTGCCGACGCCGCCCGCAAACGAGGTGCCGCCAACGACCACCGCAATCAGCGACTGGTAAGCATAAGCGTCAAACATCTGGTTGCGCGACGCCTGCAGCATACCGACTCCGAGCATTCCCGTAAACGCCGAAAGCATCCCCGAAATCATGTAAGAAATCGTCTTGATCTTGTTGACATTGATGCCGCACAACCGCGCCGCCTCAGGGTTGTTGCCGACCAGGTAAAGCTGTCGGCCAAAGCGCGAGCGGTAGAGGATATAAAAGACGAGCGGGAAAAGGATCAGCGCATACAAAGCAAGGGAGGGGATAAAACCAAAGTGCCGGTAAATTACACTGCTGGCAAAAGCGGGACCAACCCGCCCGACGGGTGTGCCGGCGGTGACAAGGTAAGACATGCGCGTCACCACGTTGCCGATCGCCAGCGTTACAACCAGTGCAGGCAATCCGACCTTGGTTGTACACACCCCGTTGATAAATCCGACAGCCGCACCCAGCAGCATACACACGGCGAACGCCTGCAAAAACCGGCCGTCTTCACCGCGCATGATCGAAGTCGTTATCATCGCGGCCACCGACATAACCGCGCCTACCGTAAAGTCCATACCGCCGCCGATCAGTACCATCGTCTGCCCGGCCGAGGCAAAACTCAACAGCAGTGTCATCATAAACAGGGTGCTGATTGCCTGTACACTAAACGCGCCCGGTACTTGAAAAACTGTAAACGCGTACAGCCCCAAACCGAGAATAATCGCCATGCGGGTGGGGTTCCGGTTTGCAAACCCGCTAACCTTGCCAAACAGGTTGGTTATTGGCCGCAGTACCGCGCTGTTATGCAATTGACTCACCCCTCTTCATGTATTTCTTCTCAAGGTTTATTCGCAAGGCCTCTCGCTGGCCGCGCACCGTGATGATGGTTGTCAGAAGGCCGAGGAAGATAATCGAGTCGGCTATAAAGTTATGCCAGAACGACGTTACCATCAGCCCCGGAATAACGTTAGCCAGCCAGTTGAAGAGGAAGTAGACCGAGTTTTGAATCATGACCAGGAATCCGGCACCGAAGACCGCGCAGGCAATTGTCCCCCAGCCGCCAAAAGTAAACCCGCCGATAATTGCCGCCGCCAGGGATCGCAGCCCCCAGTCTTCCGCTTGAAGCGGGTTGCCCGAAGCGGTCATCAGCGTTAGGCAGATACCGGCGATACCGGTAAACAAGCCTTTAATCATAAACGCCTGCAGCTGCACTTTCACCGGGCTGATACCCGCGGCAAAGGCGTTCTGCGGGTTTGCGCCAACCGCGTAAACGTGTGTGCCAAACGGTGTGCGCTTGAGATAAGCCCAAATTGCGAGAACAACCGCCAGAGCGATAATTGAAGCGGGGATGAAACCCAGCAGCAGCGAGCTGTAAGCCTGCCAGAACGGCCTCGCCACAGTGCCTTGCGGGATATTCATGATGAATACATTCACCCCGCGTATAACATACGTCATCGCAAACCCGGCCAGCAGGTCAGGCAGTCGGATAACCGAAATGAGCACCCACAGCACGACCGAGGCAACAATCGCGGCGGCAACGCCGAACAAGCTGCCCATAACAAACGACAAGCCCCACTCCTGCACTGTCATGATGGTGACAACATTGACGAGTGCAAGCTGAATGCCGATCGAAATGTCCATAGTGCCCGACATAAGCAGCACACCCTGGGCAATAACGATAATCAGGAACGGCATGTTGGAAGAAAACAAGATCCCCAAGCTGTTTGGAGAAAAGAAGTTTGCCGGGCCTTGCAATATAACGTTGAGCGTAAGCGCAAACGTAAACAACACAAAGCCGGTGAAGGCCGGTGTCCTGCGAAAGCGAGAAAATGATTCCCTGACCTGCGCCATCTACATCGCCTCCCCGTCTTTGTTTTGCCCGGTCATACCCATCATAGCGGCTACCAACAGCTCATCTGTCTTGCGCGCGCCGGCCAGCATATCGCTAACACGGCCCTCAAAGAAAACGTAGATGCGGTCAGCGATTCCGAACAGCTCTTCGTACTCGCTTGAGGAGATGATGACCGTCATACCGCCAGCGGCGCACTCCTGCAAAATCTTATGTATCTCCCGCCGCGAGTGAACGTCAACGCCCTTGGTCGGGTCGTCAAGCAGCAGCAGCGTCGGGTTCATCGCAATCCAGCGGGCAATGACCAGCTTTTGCTGGTTGCCGCCCGAAAGCGAGGATGCCGGGTTTTCCAGCCTGCCGATTTTGATATTGTACTTTTCGACCGCGCCGGACGAAAATTCTTTTATGAACTTGCCGGTCATATACGCGCCAAGCTGGCCGCTGGCGATTTTGCCGGCCGAAATATTTTCGCTGATAGAGCGCACCGGGAACACGGCCTCCCGCTTGCGGTCGCCCGAAACGAAGCCGACCCCGCCGTTTACAGCGTCAACCGGGGATTTGAAGTCAAGCTTTTTGCCATCAAATTGCACCGAGCCGCCGGTAATTTGCGCCGCACCCAACAGCGAGCGAATGAACTCTGGTTGCCCTTGGCCTTGCAGCCCGGCAATCCCGATAATCTCGCCCTTGTAAGCTTTCATATTCACATCCCAAACCGAGGGGAAAATCGCCAGGTTCCGCACATCAAGCAGCACTTCGCGGCCGGTGGGCTCACCGCTGTCGCCAGCAACCTCTTTTTCCGCGTGCGCTTCGGGGTACTGCCCGGTCATATGAAAAACGATTTCGTCTAAGTCAATTTCGTTTGTGGACGCCTCTTTGACGGTTTCGCCGCTTCGCATGATTGTCACCTGGTCGCAAAGCTCGAAAATCTCACTCATGCGGTGGGTAACGTAAATAATCGAAACCCCGTCTGCTTTCAGCTCGCGGACGATTCTGAACAGAACCTGAATTTCATCGTGATAAAGCGGCGCGGTCACTTCGTCCAGCAAAAGCAGCCGCGGTTTTTGAGAAACAGCTTTTGCCACCTCAAGCATGGTTTGGGTCGAGGGCATCAGCGTCTGAATATAGGCGTCCATATCGCAGTCAATGCCAAAGCGGTCGAGCAGCGCCTGCACTTTCTGGCGAGCCTCGGCGCGGTCAACCATGCCAAACTTGCCCTTAGGCTCACTGCCCAGCATAAGGTTGTCGAGCACACTCATGGTCGGTATAAGACTAAGCTCCTGGAAAGCGGTGGCGATGCCGTGTTGCCTTGAGGCTGTCCCCGAGCCGATGCTCACAACCTTGCCGTCCACCGAAATTTCGCCGCTGTCCGGCCCGTAAACGCCCGCGAGGATTTTAATCATAGTTGATTTCCCCGAGCCGTTTGAGCCAAGCAGGGCGCGAATTTCGCCTGGGTACGCTTTGAGCGAAGCGCCGTTGAGCGCAACGACCGCGTCAAACCGCTTGCCCATTTCTTTCGTCTCAAACATAAACTACCCCCGGAATAAAAACTCCAAACAATGTTTCAGCAACAATGAACCAACCGGTTCACATTCCTGCGGCTTACCAGGCGTTTTGTCTGCATCGCCGCCCATATCTAAAAACAGCGGCCGAATCACCCACTGCTAAAAGGATAGCCAAACAGCGCTGCATTTAGACCCCTCAAGCATCTTCACAATTAACTATCGATAATCGATAATTGGTTCTTATAATGCTAACACGCCACTCTATCATTGTCAATATCGTTATTTAGATAAAATAATCGCATATCATTTGTTATGTATGCACAATTGCTGAGCACGCCAGATCCTTAAGAGTAGGCTTCAAAAAGCGGCGTAGCGCACAGGACGCATACTCCTTATTGTGCATCTTCAATCATTTCATCGCGTATCTCGACTAAATGCGCTTGTATCGCGGCGCGCGCTTCATCGGGGTCCCGGTTTTCAAGCGCGCGCAGGACAGTTATATGCCTTGCCGCCAAGCTTTTCAGGGAGTGTTTGCTGGCGTTTGTGCTTGCCAGCGTCCACAGCGAGGCGTTGGCGATCTGCCATAATTTTACAACAATCTTGTTTCCACAAATAATTGCGATCGACTCGTGAAAGCGCACATTATAGTCGGAATAAGCAATTACATCGCCTTCTTCAGCCGCTTTGGTCATATTATCCAAATGTCCCCGAAGGGTCTCCAGTTGCGCTTGCGATATATTTTTCGCGGCCATCTCAGCCGTATATATTTCTAAAATCGTCCTGGCATCGTATGCGTCCTTTAACTCTTTCTTGTCGATCAGCTTCACATATGTGCCCTGGTGGGCGTTCTTCTCGATCATCCCCAAATGCTCAAGGTCTTTGAGCGCTTCGCGCACAGTTGCCTGAGAGACGCCCATATCCGCCGCCACCTTGGTCTCAACAATCCGATCACCCGGCTTAAGGTCACCGTGAATAATCGCGTCCTGTAATGAAGTAAACACTGCATCTTTTAACTTTTTTTTGTTGATTGTCTGCATTTCAACCACCCTAAAACTTAATTGCTTGCGGAGCACTCCCCATTGTCCAGTATAGAAAACAACCCTGTGTTTTGTCAAGTGTATCCAACGCATCGAGCGGTTTTTGCGCTTTCTATATTCTTAGCCTGGGCTTTCTTACATGAAAAAAGGACTGTCGCAGCAGCCCTCTTTCACACTATTCTTGATAAGTAAACGCTTTCATTGCAGCTTCTTCTAAACATGCGACTTGCTGATAAATCCCGTTTGAGATTACACTTTCGATAGACTGACCTGTCGTTTCCGCGATATGCGCAAGCCACTGGCAGACCGTTTCGTCCAGTTCTATTTGAAACTGCTTCATCGTGCTTCTCCTTTTCAGTAACCTAAGATTTATCGTAGATTATAGCACATATAACTCTCAAATACAAGATATATCTTACATGATATATCGTAGATTAGGTTAAAATAATTTACGATACATATGGGAGAGTGATTGAGGATGAACACAAAACAGACAGTTGCCAATAGAATTGTTGCTTTATGCGAACAAAAGGGAGTCGCTATCAATGCCATAGCCAATACTTCCGGTGTGCCGCCCATGACCGTTTACAGCATACTCAACTCTAAAAGCAGAAATCCCGGAATCGTCACGATCAAGAAACTGTGTGATGGGCTTGAGGTTACGTTAGGTGAGTTTTTCAGCACACCAGAATTTGACGCACTCGAACAGGAAATAAAATAGCCGTGCCCCGCGGCCTTATGCCTCACAAGGCAAAGCAAAGCGTGATTGTGCATACTTGACAAATACTATAGGTTTATTTCATCAGGTAGCGGTGTTGACAATAACTGAACAGATTGATATCATATAATTATCAATCATCGATTATCGATATTTGATTGTCAATCATACATTAAGTGGGGTGGCTGCATGGAGCAAATAACAAAAAACGTATACGCCGAAACAAAAATCCGCGGATGTAACCCGGGTATTGTATTCACTGAGGAAGGCTCGGTGTTTATTGACACCGCGCAGTGGATCTCTTCTCTGCTCGAACACCGGGAGTTCGCTAAAAAGAAAGGCCCAATCAAATACTTAATCAACACCGAATTCCATATCGACCACATCTTCGGCAATCATTGGTTTGCCGGGGAGTGCCCGGTTATAGGACATGAGCGGCTGAGTGACGATTTTTGGACGGTTGCCGGAGATGTTCCCTGCTACCAATACAGCCTGGAGATTATCCGGCGGCAGGACGCGGCCAGCCTGCACCTTATGCCCGCTGAGAAAGATTACATCGTAAACAAGCCAACCATCACATTCAGCGAACGGATGGAACTGGATGTAGGCAATACCCGCTTCAACCTATACCACACCCCCGGCCACTCCGATTCTCAGATTGCGGTACATATCCCCGGCGAAAATGTGCTGTTTGTTGGCGATACGCTTTTCGCTGAGTGCCAAATGTGGCTGCATTCCGCCAATATCCCCCAGCTGCTGGAGACGCTTGACTTCCTTGAAAGCCTGAACGCCGAGTGGATTGTCCCCGGCCACGGCCCGGTGGTTAAAAACGACTACATTGCCGTTCAGCGGGCATTTATCTACGAATGGATTGCCGCTGTTGCCGAAAAGGTCATCAAGGGCTGGACATTGGAAGAATGTATCGCGGGCATCTCTTTTGCCGACCGTTACCCTGTTGACATCGGCCAGGGCGAGATGATGGAATACATTCAGCATACCAATGTAGTGAAGTGCTACAACTACCTGACCAAAAGCAGGCAGAAAGGGTAAGGGCGGGCATATGAACAAAAACACCAAAATCGGGGTAGCCGGGTTCGGGACAATCGGCTCAAGCATGTCCGCGCTGCTTAGCGGGAACGGCTACAGCGTTATCGCTTTCGAGCAGGCCGACCGTGTAGAAGCCGCCAAACAAGGTTTCCGCAGCATCTTCACCGTTCTTGAGGGCCGGGGTCTGGTAACGTCGGCACAAACCGCTAAATGCGAATCACTGGTTACCGTCACATCTGACTACGCCGACTTTGCCGAATGTGAAGTTGTTTTCGAGTGCTTGTTTGAAGATATGGATATCAAGCGCACCTGCTACGGGCAGCTGGATAAACACTGCCCTAGTCTCAAAGCGCTTGCGTCAACTACTTCGGCGATGTCCCCTGAAGATCTTAAAGAGTGCATCCCGAACGGCAAGGAGCGCGTAATGGTGGCGCACCCTTTCAACCCGCCGCATATTGTCCCGTTTGTCGAGCTTGTTAAGAGCAGCACCACGAACTCTGCCGCCGCCCAAATGGTTTACGACCTGCTCGAAGACTGCGGCCGCAAGGTTTGCGTGATGGAAAAATGCGCGCCCGGGTTTATCGCCAACCGCTTGCAGCACGCGCTGCTGCGCGAGGCTATGTACATGGTCGAGCAAGGCATGAGCAGCCCGCGCGACATTGACAAGGCGCTCAAGTACAGCTTTATGCCGCGGTACACATCTGTCGGGCTGTTTGAGCATCAAGACGGCTTCGGCATGGATATGGTAAAAAATGTGCAGAACTATATGCTGCCACATCTCTGCGACAGCAAGGGCGCTATGAAGATGGTCACCGACTGTGTCGAAGCCGGCCAGATCGGCCAGCGCACAGGTCAGGGTATCTACCCTTGGCCACAAGCGGAGATAGACCGTTTCCGGCGCGACGCCGCCGAGCCTTACTGGAAGTACTTCAACTGGAAGCTGCCAAAGACAGACTGATATTCACGCGACACGGGTGGCCACAAAATGTCCGCCCGTTCGGTGTTTTATCATCCATGCTAGATTGTGTTTAAAAACCCACTCTAGCCGCCAAACCAATCATAATTAAGGAGGCAGATCAATGAACACTCTGATCGGCAAGGGGGAAAAAAGAATTGACGCCTATGATAAAGTTACCGGCAAAGGGATGTTTGCCAGTGACTTTTTCAGCCGTGCAGCCAAAATGCCTCAGATGAGGCTGTTGACAAGCCCCCACGCCCACGCGAAAATTCTCCGTTTGGATGTCTCTCGCGCGGAAAACATGCCCGGTGTTATCAAAATCATCACCAGCAAAGAGCCGGGCGTAGACTGGGATCAGTTCCCGAAACCCGCCTACCTTGCCCAAGACCGCGTTATCTGGGCAGGCCAGGTGATCGCGCTTGTTCTCGCCGAAACCAGGGAGATTGCTGAAGAGGCAATCGGCGCGATCGAGATTGAATACGAAGTATACCCGCACGTGCTCAATTACGACGAAGCGATGGAACCCAACCCCAAAGCGGTGGTCGACCCTGAGTACGAGACCCGCGCCGCCGGCTTCTCCGACCGACCGGGCGACCGCGCAAGTGACCGCAAATCACCCAATGTGGTGGGTGCGTTTAAGCTGAACACCGGTGACGTTGACCGGGCGCTAAAAGAATCCGACATCGTGATCGAGCACAACTACTTTACCGGCAAAAAGACCGCCAATCCTCTTGAGACCGCCACCGCTGTCTGTGAATACAGCCCGGACGGCACCCTGACAATGACTTCGAACGGCGCCGGTGTACACGGTGTTATCAAGCAGACTCTTTGCCGCGTGTTGGGGCTCAAGCAAAGCAAACTGCGTTGCATCCAGCCCTATCAAGGCGGCTCTTTCGGTTCCCGCCTCAACCCGTTCATTGAGGTTTTAACCGCCCTGATGGCCTCCCGCGCCAAGTGCGGCGTGGCCTGCAGCTATACCAGAAAAGAGAGCTTTACAACCGGCCCGTCCAACTGGCCGTGCTATACAACGGTCAAGCTTGGCGCCAAAAAAGACGGCACAATCATCGCGAACGATTTTACCCTTGGCGAAGAAATCGGCGCGTGTATCAACAATTCGTTTTTCAGCGGCCGCCTGTCATCTTCGGGGGTTGCGCCGTGCTATCGCTTCCCCAATACCAGAATGGACACGTTTGCCGTGGCCACAAACACGGTTCCCGCTGCCGAATACCGCGGGCTGGGCTGCCCCGAGACCGAGTTTGGCATCGAGTGCGTCATCAACGAGCTGGCGGATGGGCTTGGCATAAGCCCGGTCGAGATTCGGCTGAAAAACATCCTCGACCCCGGTGATTTGAATATCTACGGCGAACCCATCCGCTCGACCGGTCTGAAAAAATGTTTGCAGTCGGTAGCGGATGCAATTGGGGTCGATGAAAAGCCGGTACAGGATATGGGTGTCTGGAAAAAAGGCCGCGGGTGTGCGGTGGGCGGCAAGCAGAACACACCCCTGGGGCGGGCCGAAGCGAAAGTGTGGTTCAACTGCGACGGCACCATCGAGCTGTTTACTTCGGTTGACGAGATGGGGATGGGCGCAACCACAACAATGGCGCAGATATGCGCCAACGAGATGGGCGTGCGGATGGAGGACGTCAAGCTCACAAACAGCGACACGGCGATAACGCCCTACGACAACTACTCCGCTTCTTCCCGCGCGACTTATACAGCGGGCAACGCGGTCATCATCGCCTGCGACGACCTCAAGCGCAAACTCAAAGAAGAAGTGGCCCGCGAGTTTGGGATGCACCCCTCCAAAGTGGAGATTCAGGGCACAACAGCAATCTTAAAAGGCGCCGCGCTGGAAAGCGTGAGTATCCCCTCTTTGTTCAAAGGGTGGACGCCGTTTAGCCAAAACAACTGGGGGCTTAAGATCGGCTCACCGGTCGAGGGTGTCGGCATTTTCTGTCCCGCGCCGGTTCAGATGTGGGATAAAGACGGCCGCTCTCCCCGGATCTGGAACTGGTTCCAGTATTCGGCGGCGGCGATCGAAGTGGCTGTCAACGAAGAAACCGGGCAGGTTCAGGTTTTGCGCGTTGCCTCTTCGTCCGACACGGGCAACCCGATCAACCCGGATATCATTCGCGGGCAGACAATCGGCGGCGTACACATGGCGATTGGTTTTGCGCTCAACGAAGAGCATTTGTACGATGAGAACGGCATGATTTCGAACGCCAACCTGAGCGACTACCGCCTGCCCACCATTCTGGATATGCCGCTCAAAGAAAATGTGCACGATTTCATCAACCCCGACTCTTTGCCGGACGGCCCTTACGGCGCCAAGGGGATGGCCGAATCAGTCACTGTACCTGTCGCCCCTGCCATTCAAGAGGCTATTTATCAAGCGGTTGGCGTACGTATTAACGGCTACCCAATGACAGCCGAGCGGGTCTTGGCCGCGATTAAAGAGAAAAAGCAAAAGGAGGCTGCAAGGTAATGAGCAATCGAATCGACGTTGCGCTGACAATTAACGGCCGCCTGCACAACCTCAACGTAAGGCCCGACCTCACTTTGGCGGAAACTTTGCGCGATGAATTAAACCTCACCGGAACAAAAATCGGCTGCGATGACAGCAACTGCGGCGTATGTACCGTCCTCCTGGACGGCATGGCGGTGAAGAGCTGCGCAATGCTGGTCGGGCAGGCGGACGGCCGCGAAATCACAACCATTGAAGGGCTGGAAACAGGCGACGGCCTGCATCCCCTTCAGCAGGCGTTTATCGACTATTTTGCGGTGCAATGCGGTTTTTGCACCCCCGGTATGATTCTGACCGCAAAGGCCATCCTGGACGAAAACCCGAAGGCCACCGAAGAAGACATTCGCGAAGGCCTGCACGGCAACCTTTGCCGCTGTACAGGCTACGTGCAGATTGTAGAGGCAATCGAAAGTGTGCGCGACGGCAAATATGGGGAGGCGCGAGCATGAGATTTGAAAAATATTTTGTGCCCGAAACGCGGCAGGAGTGCTTCGCTTTACTTGAGCAGTACGGCGACAAAGCCAAAGTCCTTGCGGGCGGAACAGACGTTATCCAGCTACTGAAAAGCGGCGCGCTTAAGCCGGAAGCCGTGATTGATATCCGCAAGGTAGAGGGTATCAGCGAAACCAAAATAACCGATCAAGGCTTGGCGCTTGGTGCTATGGTCCGGCTGCGGGAACTCTCGCTGAACGAGGCGCTCGCGACGGACTATCCAGTCATCATGGAAGCGGCCGGGCATGTTTCCTCTATGCAAATTCGCAGCATGGCCACCATCGGCGGCAACGTCTGCAACGCCTCCCCCAGCGCCGACGCTGTACAGGGGCTGATTTTGATGAACGCCACCGCTGTCATTGAAAGCGCCGGGGGAAATCGTGAGATTCCGATTGCTCAGTTCTTTACCGGCCCGGGCAAAACAGTGCTCAAAAAAGGGGAATTGCTTGTCGGGTTCACTATACCCAAGCCGTCCGCCCGGACAGGCGCGTTTTACGAAAAATTTTCGATTCGCGGAGATACGGACATCACCATCGTTGGGGCGGGCGCATCCGTTACCCTGGCCGAAGACGGCACCGTATCCGGTGCGGTTGTCTCCCTTGCGTCCGTCGCGCCGACGCCACTGAGAATGGACGCGGTTGAGAAGATGCTTGTCGGTAAAAAGCTTACCCCCGAGCTGATTGACCAGGCCGCGCAGGCCGCCAGTAAAAGCGTTGCCCCAATCACCGACCAGCGCGCCAGCGCGGGATACCGCGTGGAAATGGTTTACGTCTGGACAAAAAGTGCACTGACCAAAGCCCTGGAAAGGGCAATCGCCTAGATCGCATTTTGAAACACTTGCCGTGTCAGCGCAGTACGGATTCACCTGTTATTTCGATCAATATCGCAAGCGATTTTGATCGAAACGGGTAGGTGAGGATGTGCCGTGATGGTGCGGCAATGGACTTTAAAACGCAACCGATCGTATTCGCATCACCCGTAAAGGAGCACTGACAATGACTTACAAAAGCCCAATGCACGAAATGAGTCAAACAACACCTACCCAATTTTGGAACGACAACTGTTCGCTGACCGACTTAGCATTCTCGATTGAACACGGCGCGGTTGGCGCTACTACCAATCCTGTAATTGTCGGCCAGGTGCTCGAAGCCGAGATGGCAAAATACAAGCCGGAGATCGAAAAACTGATTGCCCGGAACCCCACTGCCACCGAGGACGACATAGGCTGGCTGCTCAACGAGAAGATGGCCTGTGACGGCGCAAAGCTCCTGAAGCCAATTTTCGAGCAAACCGGCGGCAAAGCCGGGTTCATTTCCATCCAGACCAACACGAAATACTTTCGCGACACCGACAAAATGGTCGAGCAAGCTGTGCGGTTTTCGAAGCTCGCTAAAAACATGATGGTCAAAATGCCAATGACCGCACAGGGCGTGAAAGCTGTTGAAGAATGTACCTACCACGGTATAAACATCAACGCCACCGTCAGCTTTACTGTATCGCAAGCGATTGCCGTAGCCGAGGCCGTTGAGCGCGGAATGGCGCGCCGCGCCGGCGAGGGCAAGGACAACGCACACCTGTTCCCTGTCTGCACAATCATGGTCGGGCGGGTGGAGGATTGGCTGCGCGAAGTCGGCGATTCGAAAGGCATTACCGTTGACCCGAACGCATATACCATGTCGGGCGTGGCGGTATTCAAGAACGCTTATAAAATCTACAAAGAGCGCGGCTACCACACCCGATTGCTCGCGGCGGCTTACCGGCATCATCACCACTGGTCGGAGTTTATTGGCGGCGACATTTCGATGACCATCCCGCCAATGTGGGTGCGCCGGTTCGCGGCCAGCGACATCGCGGTGAAAAACCGGATGGACACCCCGGTAGACCCCAAGCTCATCGCCCAGCTTCAAAAGCACTTTCCCGACTTTGATCGGGCTTACCAGCCGGACGGTATCGAGCCGGAAGAATTCGAGTTTTACGGCGCCACCAACCGAACCCTCAAGCAGTTCCTGAGTGGCTACGACAAGATGATCAGCTTGGTGCGCGGGGTAATGGTTGCCCAATAAAACAAGCACCACAAAACGATTGACAGTTAGGCGTAACTGCCCCCGCCCCGTATTCCATTACAGATGAGCAATGCCCCGGTATATACCGGGGCATTGCTGGCTGCTGCCGGGGCTTGGCCCCCCGCGTTGAGCTATGCTTACGCTTTATAAGCTTTAAAGCTCTTGCCTGTATAAATGGCAATCATCACAACGATCCCTGCTGTTACAAACATGATAACATAAGGCAAGGCCGCAAGCTGTTCAAAAACCACGCCAAAAATAAGCTGTCCAAGTGCCTGTGCCAAAAAAGGCAGCATGACAACGAGCGACATAACCTTTCCTATAAGTTCTGTAGGAGTCTCTGTTTGAATCAGCGAAACGATTTGAATATTAGCCATGGTAATAAGGGTAAGAGCCAGTGCACATGCTGCTGTAATAATAACATAGATCAAAGAATATGAGACATTTAGTAAGAATGCTAAACCGATAGGGATCATTACCAACCCCGACATCATAATAAGCAGATAGGCACTGGTTATTTTTAGCCTGCTGCCCAGCACTCCAGCGATTACACCGCCTATTACTCCCCCCGCCATCATAAGGCCTTGGCTTATGCCCACAAATTCCATGCCCATACCCAAATGCTGTGTTACCAGGACAGGGATTCCAACAAGCATCATTGAAATCAATGTTAAAGCAAGCATGAAAGCCACAACACCACATTTAAGAATGATGGTCTTTTCTTTCATAAACGCAACGGATTGTGACAAATCACCTTTTACGATCTTAGGGTCTGTTGACATTAAGCGAATGTATCAACGATGAAAGCGAAGAAAATAAAGGTAATGAACATGATGTCCAGCTTGTCGTAGCGAGTAAAAATGCGACGGAAGCGCTTTATTCTGCGG
>WRBI01000034.1 GCA_009784625.1 Oscillospiraceae bacterium
CGCTATTGAACTTCTCAAAGAATTCTGTTATTCCCATCGCTTCTTGCTGTGCCATTTTATCCCCACGCCTTTCCGTTGTTTCTCCAATTATATCATGTTATGAACTGTTTGGATAGCCGTATTTTTTGAAGCTTTGACAGCGCAGGACAGCTACTTTTGGCTTTGACCTGTACAGCCGGGGCGAAATAGTGTATACTATATGGCGGCAATTACCAGCAAAGGAGCAGAATCAAATTGAACTTACGCAACATCGCAATTATCGCACACGTTGACCACGGGAAGACAACCCTCGTGGATGAAATGTTAAGTCAGGCCGGGGTCTTTCGCGAAAACCAGCAGGTGGCCGAGCGGGTGATGGACTCAGGCGACATCGAACGGGAACGTGGGATCACAATTCTCGCCAAAAACACAGCGATCCGCTACGACGGGGTCAAAATCAACATTGTAGACACACCAGGCCACGCCGATTTTTCCGGCGAGGTCGAGCGGATTCTCAAGATGGTGTCCGGCGTGCTGCTGTTGGTGGACGCCGCCGAGGGGCCGATGCCCCAGACCCGCTTTGTGCTCAGCCGCGCCCTTGAGCTGGGCCACAAAATCATCATCGTGGTCAACAAAATCGACCGGCCGGACGCGCGGATCTACCAGGTTATCGACGAGGTGCTCGAACTCCTGCTGGATTTAGACGCAACCGACGAGCAGATTGAATCCCCTATGCTTTTCTGTTCGGGCCGGGCGGGCACGGCCTCCCTTGTCCCGGACAACGCGGGTTCTGACCTGCTGCCGCTTTTCTCCACCATACTCAGCCATATCCCCGAACCGGATGTGACTGTTGACGGTTCCACTCAGCTGCTGGTCAGCTCGATTGATTACAACGAGTATGTCGGGCGGATCGGGATCGGCCGGGTCGAGCGGGGAACGGTCAAGGCCGGGCAGGAAGTCATGATCTGCAACCAAAGCAGCGGAAAATCGCCCTACAAAGCCAAAATCGTCAACCTGTATGAGATCGAGGATTTGCGCCGTGTGCCTGTCGAAAGCGCGGATGCGGGCGCGATCGTCTGTTTTTCAGGGGTGGAGGACATCACAATCGGGGACACAGTCTGTGACCCCGACCAGGTGGAGGCGCTGCCTTTCGCCAAAATCTCCGACCCGACGGTCGAGATGACCTTTTCGGTCAACGACTCGCCTTTCGCCGGGCGGGAGGGCAAATATGTGACCAGCCGAAACCTGCGGGATCGGCTTTACCGCGAGCTTTTGCGGGATGTGTCCCTGCGGGTGACCGACACCGAGTTCTCCGAAAGCTGGAATGTGGCCGGGCGCGGCGAGATGCACCTTTCTATCTTAATGGAAACCATGCGCCGGGAGGGGTACGAGTTTCAGGTCTCCACCCCCCGCGTACTCTACAAAGAGATCGACGGCGCGCTGCACGAGCCGCTTGAATGTTTGATCTGCGACCTGCCGGAATCCTCGGTCGGCGCGGTGATGGAAAAACTGGGTCCGCGCAAAGGGGAACTGCGCAGAATGAACCCGGTGGGCAGCCGGATGCGGCTTGAGTTTGTCATACCTTCGCGCGGGCTGTTCGGCTACCGGAGCGAATTTTTGAGCGACACTCGCGGCGAGGGGATCATGTCCTCCCTGCTTGAGGGGTACACCCCCTACAAAGGTGAGATTGCACGGCGCCAAAACGGCTCGCTGATCGCGTTTGAGCCGGGGGAGGCGGTGGCCTACGGCCTTTCGGGCGCCCAAGAGCGCGGCTCACTCTTTATCGGGCCGGGTACGCCGGTCTACGCCGGACAAGTCGTCGGCCAAAACGCCAAAAGCGACGACATGACCGTAAATGTCTGCAAGCGCAAGCAACTGACCAATATACGCGCCTCCGGAAGCGATGACGCCATCCGCCTGATCACCCCGCGGGTGATGAGCATGGAGCAGGCCCTTGAGTTCATCGCGGACGATGAGCTGCTTGAAGTCACCCCCAAAAGCCTGCGCCTGCGCAAGCGGGTACTCTCCCATGATTTGCGGATGAAAAAGAAGAAAGCGACATAGCGGTAAAACACACAGAGCCGACCGGGCAACCCGGTCGGCTCGTTTTTTGTTTAGGTGTACATCTTGCGCATGGTGTACCCGGACGGCTTCATCCCTGTCTTTTCATAGAGTTTGATTGCGCCTGTGTTTTCGGCCAGAACGTTCAGCTCAAGCCATTTTAAGTTTCGCTCGTGCGCCCAGGCTTCGGCCGCGGCCAGCAGAGCTTTGCCCAGCCCTTTGCCCCGCCGGTTCGGCTGCACCACAAAGTCAAGCAGGTAGCAAAACCGGTTCTTGTGCAGGCAGTTGAGCGGCGGTGTGTCCCGGTCTTGTACCACCGCGAACCCGGCGATCTCGCCACCCTCTTCAATCAGCAGGATGTTCGACCGCTCACCCGCTACCAGCTCTGCGATGAAGCTGCGGGGCATCTCGGCCGGCCGCCAAACTCCCGGCTGAAGCTGGGACATCTCGGCGAAAAGGATTTTATAAAGCGCATGAATGGCGGGTATGTCGCTGATAACGGCGACGCGGACAGACGCTTCCTCGTTCATCTAAGCGAGCTGGGCCGCGAACCGCGCCAGCAGCTCCCGGTCGTAAACCCAATCGGGCGACTCAACCCGGCCGTACAGATCAGCGTGGTTTTGATAGAAGAGGTTTAACCGCGCCTGCTGCTCAAGCTGGGCAGGCGAGACCTGGTCAAACCCGGTCCGGCCGATCAGTTCCATCACATGGTAGCCAAAATTTGTGCAGACAACGCCGGTATCTCCCGGCTGAGCGCCAAAGGCAAATGCTTCGAACTCGGGTACCATCACCCCTTGGCCGAATGTGTATTCGCCGTTGTTGTCCCGCGAGCCGGGGTCTTCCGAATACTCGCCGGCCAGCGTGCCGATGTCCTCGCCGGCGTCGATGCGCGCGAGCAGCTCCTGTGCCAGCGTGCCGGCGGCTTCTTGTTCTTCAGCAGACATCCCGTCGTTTGCGTTGATCAGGATATGCCGCACCGTCACCTGGTCAAAGGCGTCGGGGTCGTCGAGGTAAGCCTCAAGCATGTCCGCTTCGGTGACTTCGATCGATTCCATCGCGCTTTGGAGGTATTCGACGGCGACGCCAAGCCGGCGCATTACACCGCGCATTTGATCGGGGGTCAGGTTGTAATTGCGGATAAAGGCATCCTCGTTGTTGCCAAGGCCGGCCAGCAGCCCTTCGACCTGCGCCGCGGCCATTTCGGCGGCCTCCTCCGACTCAGCCGCGCCGAGCGCGACTGCTGTGCGGTAAAGCTCGGTGTATTCTTTTGCGAGGCTCATGGTCTCTTCAAGCATCATGTCGCGGATGCTGACCCCGCCTTGTTCCATCGCCCAAAACGCGGCCATATCGCCCGGGCCGTAGCCGGACATCATGGCGCTGTTCTCCATATTCGTGCGCGAGACGGCAAAGAAATACGCGTATGTGGTGGCCAGAAGCGTGTACTCACCCAAGGTCGCGATCACTTGATCGTCGCCCACAAGAAGAATTGACTCAGCCATATCATCTGCGCCGGCCGCGTCTTCAGCGTCGGGCTGGGCGGGTGCGGGCGTCGGGGCCGCACAGGCCGCCAGGCTTAGAACTAGAACCAATGACAGCAAGAATGCCGTTAGTTTGCGTTTCATATTGATCTCCTTTAACGATCCTTTATTCTTTAGGCAACACACCTCATTGTACCAGATATCGGACAAAAAGCAAACATCCCCAAAGAATATTTGTGGTAAGCGCTTTACAATTGATCTTGAACCCCTGTCGGTCCAGTTTAATATACTGGACTGTACGCGACTTTACAGATATGGGAAAGGGGGTGCGGATATGCGCGAAGTCTTGCGGCTGGAGGATGTCTCGCTCACTTATCAGGCCGAAAACGGCGAGGTGCACGCGCTCGAAAGTATAAGCTTTTCCGCCGGAAAGGGGGAGTTGATCGCGCTGGTCGGCCCGTCCGGCTGTGGGAAGTCGACCCTGCTTTCCATCATCGCGGGGCTTGAGCCGCCCACTTCCGGCAAAGTCTACTTAAACGGCGCACCCCTGCGCGGCGTGAGCAACCAGGTGGGATACATGCTGCAAAAAGATAACTTGTTGGGGTGGCGGACCATCCGCGCGAACGTGCTGCTTGGGCTGGAAATTCGCGGGATGATGACAAGCGGGAACATCGCATATGCCGACGAGCTGCTGGAGTCTTACGGTTTGGCACAGTTCGCGGACAAATACCCGGCCCAGCTTTCGGGCGGGATGCGTCAGCGGGCGGCCCTGATCCGGACATTGGCGATTCGGCCCGACCTTCTTTTGCTGGACGAAGCCTTTTCGGCACTCGACTACCAAACCCGGCTGGCTGTGACCGACGATGTTTTTCGAATACTCAAAAGTATGGGCAAGACGGCCATCATGGTCACACACGACATCCCGGAGGGGATCAGCATGGCTGAGCGTGTGATCGTTATCTCTCACCGGCCGGGGCGGGTCAAGTCGGTCCACAGTGTCGACCTCGCCGCAGCCACACCTTTAGAACGCCGGTCCAACCCGGCCTTTGCCGGTTATTTTAACACTATTTGGAAAGAGCTTGATGTTCATGTTTAAAAAGTTTTCACCCGCGGGCGGCCTCTCGCCTGCCCGCGCGGCCTATCTGGCCGAACAGCAAAGGCTTGGTCTGCTTGTCCGGCTTTGTCAGGTCGGCCTGCTGATCTTCTTTGTGGCCGGCTGGGAAATCTCTGCCCGGCTGGGGCTGATTGACAGTTTTATCATGAGTTCCCCCGCCCGGGTTTTGCGCACGCTGACAAACTTACGGGAGAACGGGCTGATGCTTCATGTCGGGATTACCACATTCGAAACACTGGTCGGCTTTGGGCTGGGCGCCCTGCTCGGGAACCTGCTTGCCTTTATTCTTTGGTGGTCGAGGTTTTTGGCACGGGTGGCCGCGCCTTATCTGGTTGTGCTCAACGCGCTGCCCAAAATCGCGCTCGGCCCGGTCATCATTGTATGGGTGGGAGCCGGTATGCAGGCGATCATTGTGATGGCGCTGGCTATCTCGTTGATTGTCACCGTGCTTGAAATGTTGGGCGGGTTTGTTTCCACCGACAGGGAACTCATCAAGATGGCGGAGACATTCGGGGCCGGGCGGCTTCAAACGTTTGTCAAGATTATTTACCCGTCCAATTTGCATACATTGTTCAGCTCACTCAAGGTCAACATCGGGCTTTCACTGGTCGGGGTGATCGCCGGGGAGTTTCTGGTCTCGCGGGCCGGGCTGGGCTATCTGATCGTCTACGGCGGCCAGGTCTTTCAGATGGATCTGGTGATGACCAGTGTATTGCTGCTGGCTCTGCTGGCCGCCCTGCTTTACGGCGGGGTTGTGCTGCTTGAGCGGGTGGTGATGAAAGCGCTCAGTCAAAGCTGATTTTCGCATACACAAACAAAATATGGGAGGTAATGACATTGAAAGAAAACAAAAGGTGGCGGCGAATGGCGGCGCTGATGTTGGTTCTGATTTTGGGGATTAGCATCTTCGCGGGATGCGCGTCAAACAATCGCCAGGATGAGCTGACTGTAGTCGCGCTGAGCGAGGTGACCCGCTCGGTCTTTTACGCGCCACAGTATGTGGCGCTGGCATTGGGCTTCTTTGAAGAAGAAGGGCTGCAAATCGAGCTGGTGACCGCCGAAGGGGCCGACCGGGTGATGACCGGGGTGATCTCGGGCGCGGTTCAGATCGGGCTTTCAGGGCCGGAGGCCGCTATCTACGTCTTTAACGAGGGCCGGGCCGACCACGCGGTCGTCTTTGGCCAGCTCACCCAGCGGGACGGCTCGTTTTTGGTTGCCCGCCGGCCCATGCCCGACTTTGAATGGGCCGACCTGCGCGGCGCGCATCTTCTGCCCGGGCGCCGGGGGGGTGTGCCTTATATGGCGCTTGAGTATGTCGTCCGCCAGGCCGGGTTAATCCCAAACGTGGACGTAAACTTTGATTCGTCCATTCAGTTCGCGGCTATGACCGGCGCGTTTTTGAGCGGTACCGGCGACTTTGTCACCGTCTTTGAGCCGGCCGCCTCCACCATCGAACTGGAGGGCCGCGGGTACATTGTCGCCTCAGTCGGTGAGTGGGCGGGCGAAATTCCCTACACCGCTTACTATGCACTGGGCAGCTTTATTGAAGAGAACCCCGAAGTGATCCAAAGTTTTGTGAACGCGCTGCAAAGAGGGCAGGAGTGGGTGCAAACCCACAGCCCGGAAGAGATCGCTGAAGCAATATCGCCTTTCTTCCCGGACGCAAACCCTGAGATCATGGCGCGCGCCATCGCCAATTACAAGCGGATTGAGGCCTATTCACACACACCGGTTATGACCCCGGACGCGTTTTACCGCCTGCAAATGGTGATGGAACAGGCGGGTGAACTCAGCCAGACCGCGCCGTTTTACCGGCTGGTGGACAATTCATTCGCGATGCAGGCGAGCTGACCGAACAGATATCATATCGCGATGATTTTGATTGGTAACCACGGAGGTTTTCGCTATGAACTCGATCAATCCGTGCCAGCTGAACGCGGCGATCGCGGCGATTGCCAATCAACTTTATTGCTCAATGAAGCGGGACGATTTGATCAACCTCGGGGTGTTTTTATCCATGCTCAGCAAAGACATCCTCTCGATGGCCGCGCTTGAGGAGCTGCTCAAATGGGAACACCGCGACCTGCGCGAAGAACGTCTGCGTGAAGAGGCCAAACAGCGGCGGGAAGAAAGAGAAGCCGAGCGGCAAAAAGCAGAGCAGGAGGCCAAGGACGCACAGGCGGAAAAATAGTCCGCAGATCAGGGCCACCCGTTGAACGGGTGGCCCTGACTTACTGTATATGCTAAATCGGGAGATCAACAAACCGGCTGCCCTGCTAGAGCTTTACGCTTTTATAGCCCACCTCGCGGATGACCTCTATTTAGGAGAAGCCAAGCCCAAGCTCTTGTCGGAAAAGCACTCTGGCCGCCGGACAATAGCCGTGTGGATGTGAAGAGAAATGCAGTTGTGATGTTTTACATAATTTTACATTAATCTTTATAATTTTTACCAATTTACGCCCCCCTGAGATTGTGGTAATATATAGGTGTAAATATTGAAATATTTACCAAGTAAGCACTTGTTGTTGTGTGAGGTTTCTGGTATAGTTAGGGGGTGTAATCGCCGATGATCTGATTTTGAGCCTGTTGACAACGCTGATAAAAACTATTGTTGTCATGTTATGTGGAGTTTAGGCCGAGTAGGTAGACGTGCAATTGATAGTTTGTACGCAACACTTTCAAAAGCAAACAGTAAAGGAGAATATTAAAATGAAAAAGATATTGTCGCTAGTGTTGGTATTGGTTCTTATTTGCTCCTTAGGTGTTTCTGCTTATGCACAAAGTAGCAATCAAGCAAGAGTGGATGAGATGGAGGGCGTACTTAACAGTATGGCACTATCCACGGGCTATGAAACTACATCTTTGTCGCGCGCCGATTCAGCAAGATTTAATGCTGGTCGAATTGCCGAACCTGCTGCTATGCTCGATGGACTATATTTTGTGTCAAGGACGTTTGTAGTTTATGATGAAGCATTGAAGGTATCCGACCTTTACGCTTCAATACCCAACGTGCAATATTGGGGTGATTCTGTAAGCAGAATGGCTCAGTCAGTAGAATATCGATTAGATGACCACTGGATTAATAATCATGGCAGTGTCGCTGTCCGGTATTTTGTCACAGCTAGATTCAATTTTAATGCAGCCAACAATACCGTTACGATTTTTAACTCAAGGGGTGGGGTAACATTTGTCAGTGCTGGCCTTAGAGTAGAGAATGCAAGAGTTGCCGAAACCAGTGGAAGCAACGGCCTAAGATGGGCGAGAGCCACATTTAGCGGTAGAGTCATTAGCAATCTGACAAATAACGCTCAGGGCAATTTTAGCGGTAGTGTAGGTGCAAACTCTAGCGGAAATCGTGTGTAGCCTATCTTCAACTCGTCTGCGGCACACCTTAAGAATTATATCTGTGTTTTTTGCCTTTGCCGCATATATCAGCATTTATTATATCGCATCTGATTTTAGCCGAACTGATTTTAGCCAAGCAAATGCATGGTCTTACGATATTTTTCTTCTAAACCGGGTTCGATTGGCAGTCATTACGCTTCTCTTGTTCACGAGTGCGGTGGTAATGCAGGCGGCTTGCAAGTTTAGAAGAAAGTACACCAGCATTATGCTTCACTGGTTGGCATTTGGCTTGCTATTCCTTGAGATTTCGATTAACCAAATTGACATTTCTGATGTCAGCATGGCGCACATTATGTCGTTCCCTGCGGTGGTTATGCTACGTACGATAATAATTATCAGAATCGGATTGATTTCAGTGCTTGCGTATAAGTTCTTTTTTCAGTCAAGGCTGATGGATTGTTTTATGAAAATCTGGCAAAAGTAGAAGATGAACGGTTATACGATCATGTATAGTGGTGCAGCTTTGATCCGAGCAGGAGATAGTACCGTTTTGGGAACTTTGGACGGCCAAAGCGTTATTAACGGAAGAGTTTATTCCAGATACACACCAGTAACGGCTTATTAATCTTGTAAAGTTGCACATCTAACTTTAGAATGCTCCAAGCAACCACATGCGGCAACCACCCGGTTGCCGCATGTACTTATTCATTCGTAGTACTCAAAAGTCAGCGAGCGGATCAGCACATCCTCGAGCGGGCGGTCATTTGAAGAGTCTGTCGCCGCCCCGGCGATTGTGTCCACCACATCCATCCCCTCAATCACATGGCCAAATACGGTGTGCCCCCAGTCAAGATGCGGTCTGCCGCCTGTCTGGATATATCGATCGATCACAGCTTCGGGGTATTGGCGGCTTCGCATCTGATCGACCTGCGCGGGTGTGATATGCCTGTCTTGCATGATAAAGAACTGGCTCATATTTGAATCTCGAGAGCCGGGATTCGCCATACTCAGCGCCCCGCGAAAATGCCAAAGCGCTACCGTGAACTCGTCGGCAAAGGGCTGTGGAGTGCCGTTTTCGTCCCGAAAGATGCTGGTAGCACCCGAGCCGTCCGGGTTGGACGCCCCGCCTTGAATCATAAAATCGTTGATCACCCGGTGGAAGTTGCTGTCGTTGTAAAAACCCTGGCCGGCCAGCCCAACAAAGTTTTCAACCGCCAATGGCGCATACTGCGGAAAAAGCCTGATATGAATTGTACCCATAGTCGTTTCCATCACCGCGATCAAATCCCCCGGCTGCGGCGGCTCGAACTGGATGAGGTTCAATTCCACCGGAGCCAGGTCCGCCAAATCTTCCCTGTTTGCCTGGTCCGTGGTTTCAGACTGTATTAGATTGGTTTCCAGCCGATCGCTTTCCCCTCTTTGCGCACAGCCGGTCAACAAAATCACAACCGTCAGAAAAATGGCCATTACTTTGTGTTTGTCCACGTAATCCCTTCACTCCCTCAATCTACTATTCATATTATACCGGAGTTTGCGCAACTTTGCAAACGCGCTGAAAAACCGCGCCCAGTGAATGGGCGCGGTTTGTTGATAGGCATAAAGTTTCCAAATCCGACTATATATAAATTTCTTACCCGCGGGCCTTGCCTCTTAATTTTTGCTCTTGGCAAACAGCAAGTACTCCGCGTCATCTCGGTGTTTGCGGCCACTATTTACGTCGCACATCCGGCCGATTCTCTAAGCCTATGTCATCGCCATTCATATCACGCCGGCCGCACTCTCCGGGCCGATGCGCCCGCTCATTCAGGTTATGGCCTCTTTCTTTACAGAGGGGAAACACTGTGTAAATTATGTGCGAACCCGCGCTGCCGGGGCTGGCGTTTGGCCCCGGCCACGAACCGAAACTTCATCTTGACTGTACATCGGAACCACCCCCATTCTGCCCGGCCGCCTTGGTCGCGGCTGTTAGCGTATTCGCATTCTCTATCTCTTTTAGCGTACTGTCATTATAACCCATCATCTAGGCATATATGTATATAAACAATATACTAATTTTAAACAATCTATGAATAACGCACAGAGCTTGTCAATGTTTCATGTTTTCACACATTCGCACATATCCATTGACTTATCGGGAAAAATCGTATAGAATACTATATATCACGTCAGAAGTTGACGCCAAAGCGGGAGGGCACAAATGAGCAGCGAAATTGAAAACAATGAAATTGAAAACGGCGACGCCGATCTAATCACCCTGGTGGATGAAGAGGGCGTTGAGCACGAGTTTGAAGTAATTGACACAGTCGAAGTGGACGGGGTTGAGTATGTCGCGCTGGTTCCGGTCTTTGACGATCCTGAAGACGCGCTTGAGGACAGCGGCGAGCTGATCATCCTGCGGGTGGATGAAGAAGACGGTGAGGAAGTGCTCGAAGCAGTCGAAGACGACGCCGAGTTTGACAAAGTGGGCGCTATCTTTAAAGAGCGGCTCAAAGATACATTCGACTTCGAAGACGAAGAAGAGTAAGCATCAAAATACCGTCGGCGTGCGACCATACAGCTACCGCCGACACAGCATCAAAGTACCGTCGGCGTGCGACCTTTCAGCTGTTGCCGACAAGGCAAAAAATCCCCTGCTGTGTGCGTGTACCTGTTGCCGTATATAAAATCCAACACTTTTATAAAAGGGAGCCCGGCTCTATGGGGCGGATTGCAGACCTCCCGGTTAAGCCGGACGAAGGGAGCATGAAAACCAAGGCGGGCACCCACCCTGTCGCAAGACGGGTTTTTGCTGGCATCATACGGCTCAGCGGGGATTCATTATCAAATAAACGGTAACCACACTCGTGTGGTTACCGTTTTTTAATTGACAATGGACAATTAAGGGCAAAGGCAATCGCCCCGCAATTTTAAAATCATCGCGGAGCGATACCACAATTGTCCATTGTCAATTGTCAATTGTCCTTTGCTTCTTCTTAAGGTAGCGTATATCCTTCCCGCTCATCCGCAGGACTTTGTAACCGTAAATCAGCCGGGAGGCCATACGCTGGTTATAGCGGGATTTTAAGTCGGCCAGCTCAAGGTTGGTGCTGATGATGGTCGGCTTAGCTTCGACCAGCCGGGTGTTTAGGATATTAAAGAGCGCCGCACCCGTAAAGGCGTTGGCAAACTCGGTGCCCAAATCGTCCAGGACAAGCAGGTCACAGTCGATGTAAGTTTCAGTCGCGCCCTGAAATTTTTCTCTGGTTTGGCTGTCCCGCGAGAACTTTTCGCTTTCGAGCGCGTCCATCATCCGCTGTATCGGGGTGTATACCACCCCCCAGCCGGCCGACGCCGCCCGCCCGGCCATCGCCACAGAAAGATGGGTCTTGCCCACACCGGCCGGCCCGACCATCAAAAGGCTCTCACTGGCTGGCGAGAACTCACCCGCCCAACTCTGGCAATAACGTAACTTTTCGCGCATTTTATCCCGCGGCCGCTCACCGGTCTCATCCGGGGTTTGATCGTAGTAGTCGAGCGTAAAGGTTTCAAACGTGCAGTCCCGCATGGTGGAAGACCTTCCCAGCTGTGCGGCGGCTTCACTGCGGAGTAAAGCCCGCATACACCCGCACCTTTTATTCAGAATGTAGCCGGAGTCCTGACATTCAGCGCAGGTGTAATGTTCGGCGAGGTAGTCGGGCGGGTATCCCGCGCCGGCCAGCAGTGCCTCCCGCTTGGCTTGCAGCCGCAAGTTTTGCTCGGCCAGCGCTTCGATTTTGCCGGGTGCGCGTTCGGGGTCGGTAATCATCAGGCGCGCGACTCTTGCCGACTGAGTGGCCATCTCCCGCTCAATGGCGGCCAGCTCGGGCAGGCGGCGGCGCACTTCTTCCCGGCGGCGCAAAGCGCCCTCCCTGGCCGCCTGCTTGCGGGCGGCTAAAGCCTCCCACGCCCTGTCGTACACCTGTTTTGCGTAACTCATCTAAATATCCCCATACTTAAATATCTGCTCCATCTCGTCCATTCCGGCGCCGGATGTGTTTGTGCCGGAGGGGTTCTTTCCCCCGCGCATCTCGGCGGCAGCCTGTGCGGCGCCCTTGATCCCCTTTGCCTGCCAGTTTTGTAAAATTCCGTTTATGTAAGCAAATGACAGCTTGCCCTTGAGCTCAATTGTCCGCTGGTAGGCAAGGTCAATCAACTCGACCGGCGTCCCCAGGTCTTTCCAGCCGGCGATGTAATCCCGCTCGGTTTGTATGAGCGCGCGGTCGGAGATTCCAAACAGCCGCCTGACCGCGTTTTCCAGCTTGCCGCGTTCAGTCAGCCGCAGGATTTCGCCCTCGGCTTTTTCGTGGGTGTCGATCCCCGCCTCCATCCAGCCGGCGGCCACTTTTTCGAGATAGCGCATATTGTCTTTCTGCTGGGATACACAATATTGGAGCAGCATCAGGATAACCTCGGGCTGCATCCCGTAATAGCTGTAAAGGGCGGCGATTGTGTCGGTGGCCACCGGGGTGAGCGGTTTGCCCATAATCATCTGCGATTCCTGGAGTAAGAACGGGATGTTCTCATCCTCCCGGCCCATCTCGTTGATCTGGCGTGTGCTCAGTTTTTTGCGGTGGCCGCCCGGCTTTTGGGCGGCGGCAACAGGCTTTTCTTCGGGCGGCACAGATTGAGCAGGACGGGGTTCAGGCGGTGTAAAGGGAATTACCTTGCCGGGGTGGGCGGCCGGGATGGTCTCCTCTTGCCCGGTTTGGACAAGCACGCCCACCGCAGTCCAGTAGCCGATTGAATCGAGCACATCGGCCACCGGCAGTTCAAGCTGTGCGGCAATCTGCGCGGGGGCCGCTTGGCCGTTTGACTTGAGCAGGACCAGCAAAACTTTGAGCGCGGCCCCGCCGCAGAGGCGCAGATGCTCGTCCACCAGCTTGCCGGGTACGGCGAACACACTGCCCCAAAGTTCGCTCTCTACCTTAAATCCCATATCCTTGCCTCCATATCGGATAACAAACGCGGCGGAAAGTTTTTAACCGCCGCGTTTCGCTATATAATCGATTTTTCCGCACACAGCAAAATCTAGTCAGATAGGGTTGCCCCCTCCAATTTTTTCCAGAATTTCGGGGAGGATGTCTCGGATTCGCTCCAGGCTTTCCAGCAATTTTGGGTTGAACGCGCCGCACTCGCCGCGCAAGATCATGTCGACGGCTTCGTCGTGGGTGTACGCCCCTTTGTAGACCCGGACACTGGTCAGCGCGTCATATACGTCGGCCAGCGCTGTGGCGTGTGCCCAAATTGGGATTTCCTCACCCTTCAGGCCATCGGGGTAGCCCCTGCCATCCCAGCGCTCGTGGTGATAGCGGCAGATATCGTAGCTGTACTGATATATGTGGTCGTCCTGAGTATAGTTCAAGGTGTTAAGTAGCTCACAACCCTTGGTTGTGTGGGTTTTCATGATCTCAAATTCCTCTTTGGTCAAAGGACCGGGCTTGAGGAGGATTGCGTCCGTGATGGCGATTTTCCCGATATCGTGCATGGCCGAAGCGCTCGAGATTACCTCGATTTCGGCTTCGGATAAATTATATACTTTTCGCAGCTGCTCAAGCAATATCTTGGTAAGCAGCCGAACCCGCTTGATGTGCTGGCCGGACTCAAAACTGCGGAACTCGACAGCCGAGCTGAGTACGTCCACCACAAACAGATTCGATTCGCGCAGGCGGTTGGCCTGTATCTCGAGCAGTTTGCGCTGTTCGGCCAGTTTATCCTCAAGCTCTTGCTTGTGGGCGTAAAGTGCAACGGTGTTGCTTACCCGCCGAACGACTATATCGGAATTAAAAGGCTTGTTGATTAAGTCGGCCACACCCAGCGCGTAACCGGTCAAAAGTTTTTCGTCGTCGTCTTCGCTGGTGATCATGATAACCGGAATCTTGCTGCCAAGGTCCATGTTAATCATCGATTTTATGACCTGAAAGCCGTCCATGACCGGCATAACCAGGTCCAGCAAAACGATGGCCAGATTGTCTTGATGTTCGGCAATCAGATCGAGCGCCTCTTTGCCGTTTGAGGCTTGAATCACATCGTACTGCTCGTAAAAGAGGTCTTCCAACAATACGCGATTCAGTTCGATATCATCGACAATCAGCAGTTTTTTCTTTACGATGGCGCTCACATGTCTGCCTCCCTTTAAACTGTGCGGCAGCCAAAATCGCAAAACGGCGCCGCACACCGGTTCGTGCCTTAAAACATTATATCATTTTCTAAAAGAAAAAACTACTGTAAAATAATTTTTTACACAACAAAAGAACCAGGGCGGCAGAGCTTATGCTCGCCGCCTTTGGTTCTTTGTTCACCCGGGTATGTAGCGCTTAATCGCAGCAGGAATCTCTGAATCTGAAGTCATTGCCGATCCCATTTCCGCCCCCACAGCAGCAGCAGAGCAGCAGCAGTATGATAATGATCCACCAGCAATTGTTATTATTCCCAAACATGTATGATTCCTCCTTCAAATGATTTCAACCCATCCTATGCTTTGGCGCCAAAAAAGGTTACCGGGTATATGTTTTTTTCAAAGTTTGGGACGAAAAATTGGAATAAGATTCCGCCCAGCCGCCAACCATACTGACAGGCCGCCGGCGCATAAGCTTAGATTAGGGTTCTTTTGAAAGGATGGATTGCATGTTCCGTTTTAGCGGGTTTACACAAAAGGCGAACAACGCCATCAACGTTGCGATCAGCCAGGCGAGCGCCCTTGGCCACACGTATGTGGGCAGTGAGCACCTGGTTCTGGGAATGCTCGACGAGGGCAGCGGGGTGGCTTATACCGTGCTCACCCAAAAGAACTTAAGTTTTGAGAGCTATCGCACACAGATTATCCAAAACGTGGGACGGGGCCAAAAGACCAATCTCACCCCCGAAGATTTTACCCCACGCTCAAAAAGACTGCTCGAAATGGCCATTGTCAAATCCCGGGTGATGGGACAAAACTATGTCGGCACTGAGCATATCCTGATTGTTATGGGTAAAGAACCGGATTGTTACGGGGTCAAGCTGTTGGCCGAAATGGGCTCCTCACCCGAAGCGTTGATCAGCTCGATGCTTGAGAGCATCGGGGCTGAGGTCGGTGAAGCCGCGCTGCTCGAAAAAGCCCGCAGGTCGCCGCCTCCGCGCGTAGGGCACCGGCCGGCCGGGAGCACCCAAACCCTTGAGCGATATGGCCGGGATTTGACCGAACAGGCGCGGCTCGGGCTTCTCGACCCGGTGATCGGGCGGGAGGGCGAAGTCAGCCGGCTGATTCAAATCCTTTCCCGCCGAAGCAAGAACAACCCCTGCCTGGTCGGCGAAGCCGGAGTAGGCAAAACAGCCATCGTCGAGGGGCTGGCCCAAAAAATTGTGGACGCCGGCGTGCCCGAATCACTGCGGGATAAGCGGCTGGTCACCCTTGACCTTTCGGCTATGGTGGCCGGGGCTAAATATCGCGGCGACTTCGAAGACCGGGTCAAATCTGTGCTCGAAGAGGTCAGCTCCGACCGCGAGATCATCCTGTTTATTGATGAGCTGCACACCATCATCGGGGCGGGGGCAGCCGAGGGGGCGATCGATGCCGCCAACATCTTAAAGCCGCAGCTTGCGCGCGGTGAGATTCAGCTGATTGGCGCGACCACCATCGCCGAGTTCCGCAAGCATATCGAAAAGGACGCGGCGCTTGAGCGCCGGTTCCAGCCGGTGACGGTGGATGAGCCGAGCGAGGACGCGGCCATCGAAATTTTGCGCGGGATACTCCCCCGGTACGAAGCGCACCACAAACTGCGGATTACCGACGACGCGGTGATGGCCGCCGTCACCCTGAGCGCCAAGTATATCCCCGATCGGTACCTGCCCGATAAAGCGATTGACCTGATCGATGAGGCGGCCTCCCGGGTGCGGCTGCGGGCATTCACCTCCCCGGCCAGCCTGGGCGCGCTCGAACAAAAGCTAGCCGAGTACAAGGGCGAAAAGCGGGAGGCGATCGGCCAAAAAAACTTTGAACTGGCCGGAGAAATCCGTGGACAGGAACGCGCGCTGGCCGGAAAAATCTCACAGCTGCGCGGCGGCTGGACCAGATGTGACAGCCTTGCCCTGGCCGAAGCGGTGACCAAGGAGGAGGTGGCCGAGCTGATCGCGGACATCACCGGGATCGAGGTGACCACCCTAACCCAGGAACAAAGCAAGCGGCTGATCAACTTAGAGGACGACCTGCGGCTGCGGATTGTCGGGCAGACAGAGGCGGTGAGCGCGGTAGCCAGCGCCATCCGCCGGGGAAAAGTCGGACTGAAAGACCCGCGCCGACCGATCGGCTCATTTATCTTTTTAGGCCCAACCGGGGTGGGCAAAACCGAACTCTGTCTCGCGCTGGCCGAAACCCTTTTCGCAAAACAAGACTCGCTCATCCGGCTGGACATGAGCGAGTATATGGAAAAACACACGGTGGCCAAGCTGATCGGCTCGCCGCCCGGCTATGTCGGCTACGGCGAGGGCGGCCAGCTGACTGAGAAAGTCCGCCGGAAACCCTACAGCGTCCTGCTCTTCGACGAAATCGAAAAGGCGCACCCGGATATCTGGAGCATCCTGCTGCAAATTCTGGAGGACGGGCGGCTGACCGACTCCCAGGGCCGGGTGGTCAGCTTTAAAAACACGGTAATCATCATGACCTCAAACGCGGGGGCGCGGCAGATCACCGAACAGCGAACCCTTGGCTTTACCGGCAGCCAATCCGGCCAGAGCGACGCGGCCATGAAAAAGGACGTGATGGGTGAGCTGGGCCGCCTCTTCAAACCGGAATTCCTCAACCGGGTAGATGAGATCATTATCTTCGATAAGCTAAGCCGGGAAGAAGTGCGCGAAATCGCGCGAAAAATGTTCACCCACCTTTCCGGACGGGCAAAGGAGATGGGCATCGGATTGGACTTCACCGAGCAGGCGGTCTCACAAATTTCAGAGGAGGGCTTTGACCTCATCTACGGCGCAAGGCCGCTCAGGCGGGCGGTACAGCGAAAAATCGAGGATAAGCTGGCCGACAAAATCCTCAAAGGCCAGGTGCTGCCGGGGGAATCTATCCTCTGTGATTTTGACGGGGAGTTTGTGTTTAAGAAGCAATTAACAGTTAACAATTAATAATTAGCAATGAAGGTATCGCTTCGCGATTTGATTTTAAAATCATCGCGAAGCGATACCTTCATTGCTAATTGTTCATTGTTCATTATTAATTATTAGTTGACTTTCCCTCGCGTAGTGAAAGAGGTATTGCTGCGCGATTCCGGCGACTGGCAAAACTTCTTCCGGCAGGCCGTTTGGGAACCATGCCTGCATCACCCGCGCCATCCAGACGTCGATCGGGTTACACTCGGCCCGCCCAAAGCCGAAGAGCAGTGCGCAGTCGGCAACTTTTGGCCCTACCCCGTGGATGGTCATCAGCATCGCTCTGGCCTCGTTGAGCGGGAGCTTTGCGATGGCCGCCAAATTCACCTGACCGCCCGCTGTGGCGTTGGCGGCGGCGATTATGTACTTGGCGCGGAAGCCCGCCCGCACCGGCGCTAAATCTTCGGGCGAAAGGCCGGCCAGCCGCTCCGGTCTTGGGAACACAAACCCGCCGGGAATTTCATCCCCGAACTGCTCGCATAGCCGCGCGACCAACCCTTTGATTCGCGGGATGTTGTTGTTCTGGCTGAGGATGAATGTACACAGCGCCTCCCAGCCGTCTTGATTGAGTACACGAATACCGGGCGCGTGATCGACCGCCTGCCGGAGGTGCGGATACCGGGCGAACATTTCTTTCAGCTGACCGTAATTCCGGCCAAAGTCGAAATAGCCCCGCCAGAACGCGTCAAACTCTGTGCGGCCGCACTTGTAAAAGATCAGACGCTCACCGGTCTGCCTGATGGTCAACTGCCGGCCGAAAGCGATCCCTTGGTAGGCATCCTCGCCGACCGGCGACCATCGGAAAGCCTGGCCACAATCCAGAATCGCCGCCAGGTCAAAGTGGCGGACACCCTCAAGTATGTAGTCCTCTCCGCATTGCCGCCCGGATCTGTAATCCATTCAATCATCACCTCAATAGCAAAGAACGTTGACTGCGGCGGGGGGCCGGGCTGTCAACGTTCTTCTGTTAATGCTTTCTGCGCTTGTCGCCAATGCCGCGGCGTGGGCGGCCCCGCCACTCTTCACGGGGAAGCACCCCTTTTCCGCGCAGATAACGCTTGACTCCGCGCACCAGCCTGCGGTCGTTGTCGTAAGTCAGATAGTTGCCGATTCCGCCCATATTTACCCAGCGGATTTCGCTGATCTCTTCTTCCTGCCGGACGGTTCGCGAATCTTCGGCAAACCCCAAAAAGTAGACGACGTCTTTGCTGACACCCGGGCGGGGGCAATAGCTGACCATCTCGCGGAACCCATCGTGCAGGCTGATTGAAAGGCCGGTTTCTTCCTGCACTTCGCGCAGGGCGGTCTGCACTTCGGTTTCGCCCTCCTCAACGTGCCCTTTGGGGAAAGACCAGTGCCCGCCCATTTTGTGGCGAAGTACCAGCACCTGTATGTCCTCACCCTGTTTGCGGTAAACGAGCGCACCGCACGATTTTTCTTTCGTCATATACTGACTCCCTTGTAATAACTGAGACACATTATAACATTTTTATAGCAAAAGGGCAATTGACAAATAACTTGCAAGACGGCGCGCTTTGTGGTAATTATGATATGGACAAACAAAAAGCAAGCAGGAACCGGGTGCTCACAACACCCGGCCCCCTAGCAGTCGGAGATCTAAGCTCTCCTATGCCAACGGCCATTGGCCACACTTGCATGTATATTATACCGTCACGTTCGCCATTTTTCAAGAGATTGGCGGGTTGTTGCGGGGATTTTTGTGTTGCAAGCGGCGTAAGGTATTAGGATTTTACAACCCTGTATACTTGCGCTGTTTTTGTTTGTCCTGTAGTTTTCCGCGCTATGACAGCATCCCTTGGAATAAGAAAACATCAACAAGAGGGGGGTAAACGCTGGAAATCACAGACAGGAACGGGTACGAAGTTTACCGCTTTGTCGCAATGAGATCACCAACCGCGATGGCTACACCGAATATTGCATTGTGGGCAGCGACATTCCCGCGCGTCAGAATCTCTGTTCAAAATTCACCAAAATACGGGCGTTCAGCTTTGTGTCAACACACCCTGGTGTACGGCTTGAATTGGTCAAGCAGAGAATGTATTCCTACCAGACAGGAGATTCTTATTGGACTTATGGAGGCTACATCGAGGCCACGATCGAGTGGTAGCCCTCACAGCTTCCCCCGCCCGAAAACGCACATCGCGTTTTCGGGCGTTTTTTCCTTTGCCCTTGTAAAATCCCCCCCACAGCGTTATAATAGACAGATGAAGTGAGAGTATCAACGGAGGATAAAAATGTCACAACAAAAGAAGATGGTCGAAGAGATTACATCGCGCGATCAGGATTTCGCCAAATGGTATACCGACATTGTCAAAAAAGCTGAGCTGGCCGACTATTCTTCGGTGCGCGGCTGTATGATCATCCGCCCTTACGGCTACGCGATCTGGGAAAACATTCAGCGCCTGCTTGACGGCGCTTTTAAAGCTACCGGGCACGAAAATGTCTCCATGCCCATGTTTATCCCCGAGGGGCTTTTGCAAAAGGAAAAAGACCATGTGGCCGGTTTTGCGCCCGAAGTTGCCTGGGTGACACAGGGCGGCAGTGAAAAACTGACCGAGCGGCTGTGCGTGCGCCCAACCTCTGAGGTCTTATTCTGTGAGCACTACAAAAACATTATTCACTCTTACCGCGACCTGCCAAAGCTTTACAACCAATGGTGTTCGGTTGTCCGGTGGGAGAAGACCACACGGCCTTTCCTGCGCACCACCGAGTTCCACTGGCAGGAGGGTCACACCATGCACGAAACCCCCGAGGACGCGCGTGAAGAGACCGAGCGTATGCTGAACGTCTACGCCGATTTCTGCGAGCAAAACCTGGCAATCCCCGTGCTCAAAGGGGTCAAGACCGAAAAAGAGAAGTTCGCGGGCGCGGTGGATACCTACACCATCGAAGCCATGATGCACGACGGCAAAGCCTTGCAAAGCGGGACATCCCATTACTTTGGGGACGGCTTCTCGAAAGCGTTTGAGATCACATTCCAAGGCCGCGACAACACCCAAAGGTACCCGCACCAAACTTCGTGGGGGCTGAGCACCCGGATTATCGGGGCGGTCATCATGACCCACGGGGATGACAACGGCCTTGTGCTCCCGCCCGATATCGCGCCCATTCAGGTGGTGGTCATCCCGGTCGCCCAGCACAAAGAGGGCGTTCTGGACGCCGCCGGTGCGCTGGTCGAGCGGCTGCGCAAAAACTTCCGGGTCAAAATGGACGATTCGGACAACTCGGCCGGCTGGAAATACGCCGAATACGAGATGAAAGGTGTACCGCTCCGCTTGGAGCTTGGCCCGCGGGATATTGAATCCGGCCAGTGTGTGGTTGTCCGGCGGGATAACCGCGAAAAACACTTCCTGCCACTGGATTCGCTGGAAGAAAAAATCCCCGAAATTCTGGCCGAATACAAGCAGGCCATCTACGACAAGGCGGCCAAAAACCGCGCGGACCGGACATTCTCGGCCACAACGCTGGATGAAGTCAAGACGCTTTCTTCCGCGCAGAACTGTTATGTCAAAGCCATGTGGTGCGGCGACCTTGCCTGCGAAGAAGCGCTGAAGAATCAGGCGGGCATCTCGTCGCGGTGTATGCCGTTCGAGCAGGAAAAAATCGCCGAAACTTGTGTCTGCTGCGGAAAACCGGCCGACAAGATGGTTGTCTGGGGCAAAGCGTACTAGGCGGTGTTTGAGGTCAGATATGCGGCCGAAAGTGATTGGGCATTCTGGCACACACTTGACTCCGACTTGTGCGAAATCGAGTTTATGCGCAAAGTCCGCGACCGGCGGGTGTACCTTATATGTGATGACAGTCAGCCAGTCGGGGTAATGCGATATAACTTGCTTTGGGATATTACGCCGTTTCTGACGCTGATCTATCTCGGCAAACACAATCGCGGAAAAGGCTTTGGCCGACAGGCAGTCCTGCATTGGGAAGCCGAAATGCGCGGGGCCGGTCACCGGATGGTGATGACCTCAACACAGGTAAACGAGCGGGCACAGCACTTTTATCGAAAGCTAGGCTATATCGAACGCGGCGGGGTGTTTCTGGACGGCACACCGCTCAACCAGCCGCAAGAAATGTTTATGCTCAAAGTTTTTTAGCCGCCAGGTGCGGCGTAGGCTCGTTATCCCATTTTACGAAGGGAGCTTACTTTAATGAGTAGTCAACAACAGCGGGGCGAGGAGATATTAAACCGCGGGTGGGGCGCTTGTGAGCTCGCACTTGGCCGTGTGTTTGAGGCGGGCGGCCAGGGAGCTGCCATCAAGCTTCATCTGCACAACTACACCAGCTTTAACGCCACTTTTGGGTTTAAGCAGGGGAACGCGCTGCTCGAGCAGGTGGCCGGATATCTAGCTGAGGAGGCCGAGGGCGAAATCTTCCGGTATGGCAGCGGGGTCAGTTTTGTGATCTTGCTGGAAGGCGCGAATGCGGCGGCGGCCACCGCATTCGCCCAAAAGATCGCCGAGCGGTTTGACCGGCCTTGGGCGATTGGCGCGATTGACTGTATCTGCCCGGTGTCGGTGTCAGCACTCCTCTATCCCGATTACGCGGGGAATGCGCAGGATCTGCTTGCTAACCTTGACCTTGCACTGAACGAGTCTGTCAAGGCCGGTTATAATCAGGTCACCATCTTCGGCGCGGATTTGCAGGATCGCCTTTACCGCAGCTCTGTGATTATCCGTTTGCTGGCTACCGCGGTTGAAACCGACCAGATCGATATCCGTTACCGGCCTACCTGGAGTTTGGCCGATGACCGCTATACCCGGATCGAATGTCACCCGCAGCTGCGCACAGTCGAGTTCGGGCCGGTGCAGACTTCGGAATTTCTGCCGTTGGCTGAAGAAAGCGGCGTTGCGTGTTTTGTCTCCATGCATGTGCTTAAACACGCGTGCGAGACGCTTTCTATGCTGATTTCCGAGGGGTTTGAATTCGAATCACTTTCACTGCCCGTTCCGTCTATCCTGCTTATTCAGCGGAATTTCGAGCGCGACCTGACCGCTTTGCTTTCGCAGTACAACATCCCGCCCGGAAAGCTGGCGCTTGAAATCCTCAATGAACCGCTGAGCGCGCCGTATATCCGGCCGGTTCTTGAAAAGCTGTCCGGGCTGGGCATTGAGATCGTGCTCTCTAAATTCAACTTTGGGCTGACCAATATGCAGGATTTATTGCATCTGCCGGTGGACGCGATCAAGCTGGGGCGGCGGTTCGTTTGGCAGGTCGAAACCGACGCGAAAAACGGCGCGCTGGTCGAGGGCCTTGTGAAAATCGCGGGCGATTTGGGCGTTAAACTGATCGCCGAGGGCGTTGAGACCGCGCATCAAAACACCATGCTTGAGCGGTACCGCTGCCCTTATCGTCAGGGGTTTTACTACTCCCCCGCTGTCAGTCTGGATGAGCTCAAACTTTTACTGAGCAAGTGATCAAACCCGCCGCGATTCGTTGACATATCGCGGCGGGTTTGCTATACTAAAAGTGCAAGGGCAGCCGGGCACACGGCTGGCCGGCGATTTATTTCATTAAGTACTGAAAGAAACCACCTCGACTAGGCAAAAAGCGGGGTGGTTACTTTTTTGATTTCGTTATGGTTACGATCAGATCGGCAATAGCGATCATCAGCATTAACGCTTCAAAATATGTAACCGTTTGCCAAGGCATAACAATTAACAAATAACAATTGACAATTAACAAATAACAATTGACAATTAACAAATAACAATTGACAATTAACAATGAATGAATCGCTTCGCGATGATTTTTAAATCACGCGAAGCGATTGCTTTCATCCTTAATTGTTAATTGTTAATTAAAGCAAAAGCCCCCGCAGGTATAAGGAGGACCTGCGGGGTTTTTCGCGGATGGAGGCCGCTAGCTTTTGTTTATCACAGCGCGTTTGCGCTTAGTGAGTGGGAATTAACGGCCTGTGCCGGGGTTGAAGTTGGCGTTCGGAGGTGCTACGTCGCCGCCTGTGCCAGGTACGCCGTCGAAGTCAGAATCGTTGTTGTCTTCTACGGGAGCGTCAGTACCGCCGTCAGCTGCGCCGCCCAGATTGATCAGGCTGCGGGCCAGGAAGTAGTAGTTGCTCATGGGCAAGTTGTTGTCGTCGGTTGTGCCGAGCAGCTGGCGCTGCGGGCCGCCGAATACGAACAGTGTGTCGGAAGTGTCGAAGCTCACGGTGATACCTGCCGCACCCCAACCGGTGGAGGTGTGTACGCGGATGATGTCGATCAGGTCAGCGTGCTCGCGGAACAGGTCAGAGAACACGTCATCGTGAGTGGCAAGTTCTGTCGCAATGTACAGCTCTTGGCCGGAAGTGATATTTCTGCGGACGCTCATGTTGTTGCCGGCATAGATTTCGAGGTTGCGAACTGTGCCGTCAGCGGTGATGAATTGTTGGTGAGTCGGGTCGATGAACTCTTGGTCATCCCAAACTTCGATTTCTTCGTTCGCGATGGTGCCCCAAGCGCGGCCCATACGAGCGGTGGAAGAACCGGTGATGGCAAGGCTCAGATCGAACTCAACGTCACGGTCGCCAGTGATGGTCAGGAATTCAACCGAGCGGATTTGGATTCTTGCTTGGTTGTTTGTGAACAGAAGTCTTACATCACGAACCGCGTTGGAGAAACCAACGGTGCGGGTTGTGCGAAGGCTTGCGCGGTTGAAGTGGGTGGAACGAAGGGAGGTCAGGCTGACGCCGGTTGCTGCGTTAACATTGTTTGCATTGGCGTTGGCCAGTGTGTTCCAGAGAACTTCAGTTTCCCAGCCGTTTGCGCCTTGAACAAGGGCGTTGGCAGGTACTCTCCAAGTGAACCAGTCGGGGCGCAGAACTGCGAGGATTTGGTTGTCATCGCCAGTGATGCTGAAGTTGCTTGTGGCTGCGAGGGCAGCTTCGATTGCGATTTCACCATTAAGGGTCAGGCCATCAACAGTCCAGTTGCTGGGGATGTTGACGATGTTGCCAGTGGGAACATCGCCACCGTTTCCGCCTGATCCATCTTCATTGATGGCGATGGTAACGTTAGGAGCTACCAGAGTATTGGCAAGACCGCCACCTTCAACAACGATTGTGCCAGTCCAAGAAGCTGCTGCTGCGGTTGCCGGAGCAGTTACGTTAACAACAACGGCAGCGCCAGCTGCTGCGCTAACAGTTGCGGGGCTATTCCATGCGGCAGGAAGTGCAGGGGTGAAAGTAACTGTTGCAGCTGTTACCGCACCAGCAGGAACCGCAGGTACTTCAGCGCGTGCAGGGGAATTCTGAGCAACTGTGTTGACTGCCACACCGTCGTGCGCGGCATTCCAGACAAGGTTGGTTCCACCAACACCAGCACCAGCGATTGTGATGACACCAGTCCAAGCAACGCCTGCAGCGGTATCATTTTCCAAGCTGAATCCAACTGCTTCGCCTGTAAAACCGCCGGTCACTTCGCCGGTGATGTTTACGGGGAACGCAGGCAATGCTGTAAATGTTGCACCGGGATTAACAGTAACCCCAGCGGCTTCTGCCGCAGTACCGGGGCGGGCGAAAGTCCAACTTGCGTTCAGAGCAGTACCTTCGGTGACAGTGCCACCTGCTAAGGTCGCAGTCGCGCTAACGCCAAGGCTAAGCACCATGACGATAGCAAGTACGAGGCTTAAAGCTTTTTTCATAGAATTTTCTTCCTCCTTAAATTGTCGCTTCGCTTTCGCGAAGAGATTTAACTGTGTCTAACGGACTAAATGCGCGGCGCGTTTGGCGGCCGCGTTTCCCTTCCCAGAGCGGCTGACCTCCCCTCGCCTTGCAGGAAGGGAATATGACAAGCGGCAAGATCACCGCGTTGACAACAATCTTTTTCATGCTAAAGTGGTTACTGCCGATGTAACTCTTTCTGTAGAGTGTTACATCGGCAGTAAAAACGCGTAGTTATGAGAAAAAATAAACGACCGTGCGAACAAGAATTCGAGTTTTACTTCGCGCCACCCCCGAAAAACCTCATAAACACGCGCAAAAAAGTCCATGTAACATTTTACAGAAAATGTTACATGGACAAACAGTATTTGGAGGTTAACAGAATGGCAGCAACAGAACCAATTCGTCACGCAAAACAGATCAGCGCCCTGTGCGCGTACTTCCTCAGCAAAGGCGAGGTGCGAAACTACTTACTTGTGACTTTGGGGATTCACACCGCCCTGCGCATCAGCGACCTTTTACAGTTAAAGTGGGAGGATGTCTACGACTTTGACCGTGAGCGCCTGCGCGAAGAGATTCGCCTGGTCGAACAAAAGACGGGCAAGCCGAAAATCGTGTCGGTCGCAGAGCCGGTTCTTGAAGCGCTCGGAATGATGAAGCCCAAACGCGGACACGCTATCATTGAGAACCCGCGCACCGGCCAGCCGATCAGCCGGATACAGGCTTACCGGGTTTTGCGCTCGGCCTGTGAGCAGTTGGAACTGGGCCGGGTGAGTTGTCATTCCCTGCGCAAAACATTTGGTTACCACGCCTGGAAGTCGGGCGCGCCGTTCACCGTGATCATGGATATCCTAAACCACACAGACCCTGAGGTTACCCGCCGCTATCTGGGCATCTGCCAAGACGACCGCAACGCGATCTACCAGACCTTGTGCTTTTCAACATAGGATAAAGTTCCCTGTCTCCCAGTGCGTATATATTAGCATATACCGGGCACCCTGTCAAGCGTTTTTTTATTCTTTTGTAACTTTGTTGTAATTATTTCGCGCCACTGTTTAATAAGTGCACACGCGCTGTCATTTTGTTGCATCGGTTTTGAAAATATTTGCCACCCTTGTGGTATTGTATATAATATAAGATGTAAAGTCCGGGGAATTTCGCCCGTAAAAACATCGGCTGCCAATTGCTTTGCGGTATAAAATATGGTAAAGTAGTGACAGAACGGTGACTGAGGTGATGAAAAGAATGGTGGACAAAGAACGGCTGCTCGGTATTGAAGCGTTAGCGGCCGGCGAGCTGAGCGACGAGCAGCTTGACGCGTACATGATGGAACTGTACTTTTTTTGCGACACCCTGCCCTCCCACGAAGCAACCCTGAAAGCCACACTCGAAGAAAAAGATTACGGCGCGTTTTTGTCGTTTCTCGACAGCCTGTGCAGTTTTCTCTCAAACATCCACGCGGACAGCCTGGCCGGCGAGTGTAAGCGAAAACACCAGGAGCTGAGCGCGACGGTCGAAAGCGGTCAGCCGATCCCGCACGATCAGCTGACCGAAGAGTTAAACGCGTTGTTCGCGACCCTCGACACCCTTTCGATCGACATTTTGGTGGCCGCGCAGATCAACGACTTTTCTAAGCCGGAGACCCAAAAGACAGCCGAAGAAAAAGCAATCGAAGGCGACGGCGAGCGCGTCTACACGATTTTGGCGGTAGACGACGCTGAGTTTTACCTGCGGATGTTAAAGATACACTTTAACGACAAGCGCTACGAGCTGCACGGCGTAACTTCAGCCGAAGCGGCCATTCGCTTTTTGGTCAAGCCCGGCCAAAAAGCACCCGACCTGATTATGCTGGATACCGACATGCCAAAAGTCAGCGGGTACGAGCTGGCTGTTGTTATCCGGAAAGTTGGGGTGAATGCACCCATCGTCTTTTTGACAAACGTGGCCTCCCGCGAAGTTGTAACCGAAGCACTCAAGGCTGGCGGGGTTGACCTTATAATAAAATCCAGCAGCAAAAAGCAATTTATCGAGCGCGTGAATAAGCATATATAACCGGCATCCACCGGTTTCGTGGCTGCGTTCTCAAATCACGGGGGCGCGGTTTGCTTTGTGCAACAGGTTTCAGACAGTGGGGAAAATATATGGGTGTCATCTTTGACCGCTTTTACAAGGACTATGACAGCTGGTATGACACGCCTCCCGGCGCTTTTGTCGACAGGGTTGAGACGGGCGCGCTGATATCCCTGCTTAACCCGAAACCGGGGATGAAAATCCTGGATGCCGGCTGCGGGACAGGCAACCACAGCCTAAAGCTGGCACAAGGCGGCTGTTTGGTAACCGGGATTGACCTGTCCCGCCAGATGCTTGACCGGGCAGTAGAAAAGTGCGCGAAGCTGGGGCTTTCGGTTGATTTCCGCCTGGCTGACGGCCAGAGTACCGGCCTGTGTGACCACTGTTTTGACGCGGCAATCTCGATGGCCGCCTTTGAGTTTATCCCGGACCCGGCCGGCGTTTACGCTGAGATGCGCCGGGTTGTGCGCCCGGGCGGGGTGATCGTGATCGGCACCATTCAGCGGGGCAGCGATTGGGCCAATCTCTACACAAGCCCCGTCTGCAAGGGGACGGCATATGAGCACGCGAACTTCTTGACGCTTGACGACCTGACGGCGCTGGACGCCGCAAACTTCGACGGCTTTCAGGAATGCCTCTTCCTCCCGCCCGGCCTGCCGGATGAGCATTACACGCAAGAGCAGGAGCGCTCCCGCCGCGCGAAAGGAAGGGGAGGTTTTGTATGCGCAAAATACCGCAGATAGCCTGTCAGCTCAGCTTTGTCCCGATCGGGGATATCGATTACAACCGTGAAATCGGACTCGTTCTGGACATGATCGCGGCCTCCGGGCTGACACATGAAGTCGGGGCGATGTCCACCATCATACGGGGTGAATCGCTCAAGGTGCTCGCCCTGCTCGGCCAGATCATCCAGCATGAGGCCGAAAGCGGCCACAGATACACCATGACCGCGGCCATATCAAACACCTGTGGCTGTAGTGTTTAAGCACACCCGCCGCATTCACTGCGGCGGGTGTTATGCTTTCAAATCCCCAGTGTCAGCTGCCGGTCGCCATACCCCATCTTGTACCCGCTGATGATTGCTTTCATATCGTAGACCAATCCCAGTTGTTCGGCTTTTTGGGTAAACACTGCCCAAAGCTTTTTGGCCGCCGGTGACGCACAGCTGTACCGGTCGCCATACCGTGCGATGTATTTTTCTTTAAGACCGGGGAAATCCCGGTCAAGCGCGTCGTAGTAGTATTCCCGGTTCCCTGCCCGGAGCGTCATCCCAAACGCCGGGTAAACAAAGTTCGCGCCGGCCTGACTTGCTTGTTCCAGTATCCCGGTGATGTTCGCTTCGCTGTCGGTGATAAACGGCAAAACCGGCATCAGCAAAACCCCACAGTAGATTCCGCGCGCGGAAAGCTGTGACAAAGCATCAAACCGCGCGGATGTTCCGGGGGCTGTCGGCTCGATCTTTTTTTGCAGGGCATCCCCGGCGGTGACGGTCATCTTGACAATAACCGGCGAGTGGGATTTAATCTCGCTTAGGATGTCGATATCCCGGGTGACCAGCGGGGATTTGGTCGCGATGGCCACTCCAAACCCATATGCGTTGATCAACTCAAGCGCGTGCCGGGTCAGTTTGAGTTCTTGTTCAAGCGGATTGTACGGGTCACTCATCGAGCCGGTGGCAATCACCCCGGTTTTGACCTTTCTCCGCAACTCATCCCGGACAATTTGCAGGGCGTTCTCTTTGACCTTGACCGTCTCAAAGTCGGAGTCGCGGTAACACTCGCTTCGGCTGTCACAGTAGATGCAGCCGTGATTGCAGCCCCGGTAAAGATTCATGTTGTACTCGGCCCCAAACCATTCGGCGGATATTTTCCATCTGGTAATAATCGTCTTGGCGGATATGGTTTTCACCGGCTTCGCCTTCCTTTCCCCGGATTCTCACTGTCCTGTGATACGCTGTAACAACCATACCGCAAAGGAGTCTGCTTATGGAAAAAAAGTTTCTGGCAAAGTCTCTGCTGATCTGGCTGAGCATCACCCCGCTGGCCGTCTTAAACGGCGGCCTGCGGGAATATATCTTAGCGCCCCGGCTTGGGGCGGCCGCACAGCCGGTCAGCGGGCTTCTGCTTTTGCTCTGCGTCTTTGCGGTCGCCTACCTGTTTATCCCGCGCCTGGGTAAAGCGGGGCGGCCGGCCTACCGCAAGATGGGAATCCTGTGGGTGGCCGCGACGATCGTGTTCGAGTTTTTACTCGGCTCAGCGCTCGGGATGCCGCTGGGCGAAATGCTTATGGCTTACAATATTTTTACCGGCAACCTGTGGCTGGCCGTCGTCGTCTTTATCGGGTTTGCACCATCTATTGTCGCTAAAATGCGCGGAATTGTCAACTAGGGCGTGTTGACACAAAGCTGAACGCCCGTATTTTGGTGAATTTTGAGCCTTTCATCGTTGTCGTTACAAAGTACTGACGATGAGCGCCCATACAGCGAAGAGTCTCAGCGGAATACATA
>WRBI01000035.1 GCA_009784625.1 Oscillospiraceae bacterium
ACGAGCGCATCCAGCTCAAATCAATGCTGACGCCGTTCGAAAAACGACGCCAGCTTACGTAATCTTTAGCTTTTCTACGATACAGGGGTTTCTTGCGTGTCTAATCGTTGGGGAGCAGTTCATTAGTGGGGGCGATTGTTTTTCTCGTTTTATTGATAAAGCTACCGGCATACCTACTTGCGCTCTGCTAGCCTTTTTGCGAAACGGGGCTCATGTGTGACGGCTTGGGTTTAAAGTGCTTAACTGCCCAAGCCACGTCTTTGCCGGTCAGACAGCCGAGCGAGAAGAGCACAGCCAGATAAACCGCACCCATGGCCGCCAGCCCAACCGCCAGCACCGCCCATGTCGGCAGCTGTCCGAGTGAAGTCTGCGTAAAGAGTGCCCGCACCCCCTGACTGGCCGCGAGAGCGGCCAGGGCCGGCTTGATGACCCAATCGTTGATGCGCAATCTGACCTCCGTGATTTTGAGCAGCCGCGCAAGGTTCAGAGTAGATGTAAACAAATTGCTGACCGCCACCATAATCACAAACCCCCAAACCCCATACCGCGGGATTAACAGCCAGGCCAGCCCGACCCGCAGCGTGCAGTCACAGATCGAGTATGCGGCGCTGTGTGTCTGCTGACCCATCCCCTGCAATATGCCGACTACCACCAGCTCAAGGCACATAAATGGCGCTAAGATGGCCATCATCCGCAGCATCTCGCCCACTTGCGGCTCCCGGTAAACGACCGCCCCGATCTCATAGGCAAAGCTCATCATCAAACAGACCATAAAGATCCCGATGATGGAAGTCAGCTGCAAAATCCGGGTGATAATTACCGAAAGTTTTCGCCGTTCACTGCCCGCGTGCAGGCGGGAAACTTCGGGGGTCAGTGTGATCACAAAAGCGGAAAGCAAGTTGAGTGGAAAAATAAGCAGCGGCATGACCATCCCGCGCAAAACACCGTAATGCCCGGTCGCCTCCGATTGATCCCCGCCAAATCGGGTGAGGCCGGAAACGATCAGCAAGTCTTCAATCAGCCGCATCCCGCTGCGAAAATATGACCCGATCGATATGGGCAGCGCAAAGGCCAGTATCTCGCGCAGGACACCGTTCTTGTCGCCCGCCTCTTCCCGCCGCCGCTTTCGCTTATCCAGCAGGTATCCGGCATAGGTGTATATAAAACAGGCAGCCTCGCTGAGTGTGACGCCCAACACGACCATTGCGGCGGCGTGCTCAATTCCACGGCTGAGTGCGCCGGATAAGAACACAAAGACAAATCCGATTTTGAAAAGCTGCTCAAGAATCTGAGCTGTGGCCGGAATCGTTACCCGGCGGCAGGCGATAAAGTAACCGCGAAAACAGGCACAGACAGACAAAAACGGCAACCCCGGCGCAAGCAGGCGAAGGGACTGCTCGGCGCGAATATCCCGCAGAATATTCAGCGCGATCGAATCGGCAAAGACGAACAGTGCGACGCCGACCAGGCTGCTGATCAGCAAAGACAGACAGAGCGCTTTGCGCAGCACCTGTCTGGCCCGCGCTTTTTTGCCAACCGCCAGATGCTCGGCGGCGATTTTGGCAACCGCCGCGCTGATTCCCGAAGTGGCCACCGTTACACTGAGCGTATAGACCGACATGATCAGTGAGAACAGCCCCATACCCTCCGCCCCCATCTGGTTGGAGAGATAAACGCGAAAGCCAAAGCCAATTGTGCGGACAAAAAGCGCAGAAGCGCTGAGCATCAAAGTAGAAAGCAACAACCCGCGTTTGATGATCCCCACCACCCCCTCGCTTTGCATATATGCTTATACATATGCGGAAGATAGTTGGAAAAGAGTAAAAAAACGTTGACAAAGCCGGAATGTCCCAGGCTTCGCCAACGTTTTGGTATTACCTTTGTCTTATTTCTTGACGGTGATTTCGTATAAATCCTCCCGTCGCGCGCTCAGAACCGGTATCTGCGCCTGGCCGGCTGTGACCAATTCAAAGTCAAGCTCCTGGTACAATATATCGGGAGAAGCGTCCAGCCTTGCCAGTGTTTTGCCCCAGGGCGAGACGACCATTGAGTGGGCGTAACTGACATAGCCGGCGCTTTCATCCCGGGCGGGGGCACAGGCCAGAATGTAAGTGAAATTATCAACCGCCCGCGCCCGCATTAAAAGCTCCCAATGAAGCGGGCCGGTAGTCATGTTAAACGCCGCCGGTACAATAATTGCGCCGGCACCTTCCAGCGCCAGCAGCCGCGCAAGCTCGGGGAACCGCACGTCAAAGCAGATCATCACCCCGATTTTCCCCCATTGCGTATCCACCACACAAAGGTCGCGACCGGCCGCGAGTGTGTCACTTTCTTGAAACTTTTGTCCGCCGGGGATGTCGATGTCAAATAGGTGCATTTTTCGGTGACGCCCGATTTGCTCCCCCTTTTCGTTAAAGACAAAACAGGTGTTATAGATCTTTCCGTCTTCTATTTCAGGAAAACTGCCGCCTGCTAAAACGATGTTATTCTTCTTCGCAGCATCCGAAAGGAACTGCCAAACTTCGCCGCCGGCCGGCTCGGCATTGGGCGGGAACGCCGCGTTGTTGTACGGGCAGCAGAACATCTCTGGCAGCACAACCAGCCCGGCGCCCACCGCCGCGGCCCTGTCAATATATTCGCCCGCGGCCGCCAAGCCCCCGGCCTTATCGGTCACCGCCGGAGTCTGACAGAGTGCGGCTAATATTGTTTTGGACATAACACTCACCTCTTGATAGAAGTTTTACGTCACATACACTTCTTTTAGTATATAACAACAGATTCCCCATGCGCAAGGTGTTTATTTGACCGAAATCCTTGTGCCATGAGAAAAAATCAAGTATAATGGCTTTGTAGTACCGCTATACAGTCACTGCAAAGTGAAGGAAAGGGGGCGTTTGAAGTAAAGCGCTTTGACTGTCTCATCACCGACGCCCTCGGGCTGCACGCAAGAACGGCCGGGTTGCTGGTCAAAGAAGCGGTCGGCTTTGTCAGCGAGATCACCGTCGCCTGTGGTGAAAAGCAGGCGGACGGCAAAAAAATCTTTTCGCTGATGGGCCTGGGCGCAAAACAGGGCGACCTCTTACAGGTCACTGTTGACGGCGAAGATGAGGACGCGGCTGCCCTGGCTTTGGAAAAGCTCGCCGGGGAATTTATCTAGGGTGTGTTGACACAAATGGAGATGCTCGGATTTTAAGTGAGTTTTCGAGCATTTCCAGGCGGAGGAAAAAGGAATACTGAATGTATTCCGCTGAGACTCTTCGCTGTATGGGCGCTCATTGTCAGTATTTAGTGACGACAACGAAGAAAGGCTCAAAATTCACCAAAGTTCGGACGTTCAGCTCTGTGTCAACATGCCCCAGTCAACCGAATCGAGGAGTGTTTGAATGGAAAACACAGTGCGCGGCACAGTGGCCAGCTACGCGGGTTCGCTGTTTGGCGCTTCATTGTTTGTAATCTCGCTTAACCTGATCATCGTGCCGCACAACCTTTACAGCGGAACGCTGACCGGGGTGGCGCAGATCATTGAGTCTGCTTTGGTTATGTTCGCCGGGGTTCAGATTCCGGAAGGCTCGAACCTCACCGGAACCGCGCTGTTACTGCTCAACATCCCGCTGCTCATTCTTGCCCTGCGGGTAACCAGCCGGGGCTTTTTGCTCAAGTCGATCGTCACCATTGTCTATATGACGATCGCTATTTCGATCCTGCCAATTCCACAGGAGCCTTTGGTAACCGAGACGCTGACCGCCTGTCTTGTGGGCGGCGCGCTGGCCGGGTTTGGTTCCGGGTTTACTTTGCGGTGCGGCGGCTCAGGCGGCGGCGTGGATATCATCGGCGTTTACTGTTCGGTCAAATATCCCAATTTCACGGTCGGCAAAGTATCGTTTATCATCGGGGCTTTTGTCTTTAGCTACTGCCTGATCTTCTTTGACCTCAACACGGTGATCTACTCGGCTTTGTTCACCGTTTTTTATGTCTTTGCGCTTGATCATACCCACTACCAGAATATCAAGACCAGCGCGCTGATCTTTACCACCAACCCGCAGGCCATCCAGTCGGCGGTCATCGACCAGTTAGGGCGCGGCGCTACCTGCTGGGAGGGCAAAGGTGCTTACACCGGTCAGCACTCTCATATCTTTGCCACCGTTATTTCCCGCTACGAATCCGACCGGCTCAAGCGAATGGTTACAGCCGCCGACCCACATGCCTTTATCATCCTCAGCAACAAAATAGACGTCAGCGGCAACTTTGCGCGAAGGTTATAGCCGCTATGATCAGCGAACTTAAAAAGATGATTCGGGAAAGCGCGCGTATCGTTTTCTTTGGCGGGGCCGGGGTTTCAACCGAGAGCTGTATCCCTGACTTTCGCTCTGAACAGGGGCTTCACAACGCCCTTGACAAGTACGGCCACCCGCCTGAGACCATACTGAGCAAAACTTTCTTTGACCGCGACCCCGCGGCCTTTTTCTCGTATTACAAAGAGAATTTAATCCACCTCCAGGCAAAACCCAATGCCGCCCATCTTGCCCTTGCACGGCTGGAGGGCATCGGAAAACTAACCGCCGTCATCACCCAAAACATCGACGGGCTGCATCAGAAAGCGGGCAGCAAAAATGTGATTGAACTGCACGGCGGGGTTGCGCGAAACTACTGCGTTAGCTGTGGGAAGACCTACACACTCAACTGCTTGTTTTCCCCGGCATCTGATAAAAGCCCAGTCCCGCTTTGTGATGTATGCGGCGGGATGATCCGCCCGGATGTGGTCTTGTACCAAGAACCATTAAGTGACCGGGTTTGGGCGAATGCTTTGGCTCGCGTCAAAAATGCCGACACTTTAATCGTGGGCGGAACTTCGCTGTCCGTCTACCCCGCGGCCGGACTGCTGCCGCTTTTCTCAGGTAAAAACCTTGTCTTGATCAACAAGACCGCCACCCCTTATGATGAGATGGCCGGCTTGGTCATCCGCGATGGCATCGGCAAAGTCTTGTCAGAAGCGATTTCTGATATCTGAGCAGGGCGGGTAACAACATTTTGCAAATTTTTATAAATTCGTGTATAATACGTCGGGGAACTTATTAAGACCTCATTATCTTAAGTCAGAGAGTGGTGGCTAGTATGAGAATGATCGGCACAGTTTCGCGCGGGGTGCGTTGCCCTGTCATACGCCCGGGGGACGATTTGGCCGCAATCGTAACACAGAGTTTGATTGCTGCTTCAAAAGGCGAGGGCGGCAGCCCGATTCGGAACGGGGATGTCGTCGGGGTTACCGAGGCTGTTTTGGCCAGGGCGCAAAGCAACTACGCGAGCGTAGACGTAATAGCCGCAAGTGTCGCTGAAAAATTCGATTGTGATCACTTGGGCGTCATCTTCCCAATTCTCAGCCGCAACCGGTTTTCCATCCTGTTGCGCGGAATTGCCAAAGGCGTTAAGAAGATTACACTCATGCTCAGCTATCCGTCCGATGAGGTTGGCAATCCCCTCTTTTCACAAGAGCTGCTGGATCGCTCGGGCGTCAACCCGTGGGTTGATACACTGGATGAAGCGGGATACCGCGAAAAGTTCGGAAGTGTACTCCACCCGTTCACCGGTGTGGATTATGTCGGCTATTACCGTGAATTGATTGAATCCTGCGGTTGTGAGGCCGCAATCATTTTTTCGAACAACCCGAAAGCCATTCTCGATTACGCCGGGCATGTCCTGACCTGTGATATTCACACCCGTATGCGCACCGCCCGCATCTTGAAAGAAGCCGGTGTCAAAACAGTGTACACCCTCAGCGATATTTTAACCACACCGATCGGCGAGAGCGGTTACAACGAACAGTACGGCCTGCTCGGCTCGAACAAGGCCACCGAAGAGAGTGTCAAGCTTTTCCCGCGGGATACCCAGGCTTTTGTGGACAAGCTGCATGCCCTGCTGCTAAAAGAGACCGGAAAACAGGTTGAAGTACTGGTTTACGGGGACGGCGCGTTCAAGGACCCACAAGGCAAGATCTGGGAGCTGGCCGACCCGGTCGTCTCGCCCGCTTTCACGCCGGGATTGGCCGGTGTACCCAACGAAGTCAAATTCAAATATCTGGCCGACAACCAGTTCAAACACCTAAACGGCAAAGAACTGGAAGAAGCCATGCGCAGCTATATCAGTGAAAAGAAAGAGAATCTTTACGGCAAAATGGAGGCGCAGGGCACAACGCCCAGACAGCTGACCGACCTGATCGGTTCGCTGTGTGACCTGACCTCGGGCAGCGGGGACAAAGGTACCCCCATCGTTTGGATTCAGGGATACTTTGACAATTACGCGAACTAAACAAACACCCCCAGCAGAGCGCAGTCTGCCGGGGGATGTATTTTGCTCAGATAAGCTCATTGGCAAGCGAATTATGTTGCGGTTTCCCACTAAAAATGGTACAATGAATACATCCAGCAATTGGCGGGCGGAGAAATTTTCCGACTTAAGGAGATGACAGCGATGGCATTCGGGCCGAACAACAGCGTTCACCGCGCCGAAAACGACAATCAAACCACCCGCAACACTATGATGGATCTTTGGCGGGAGAGCTTACAAACGGCCAGGCAAAACACCCAGACCGCAGTGCGCGCCGCCAACAGCGAACAAGAAGCCCGCGCTGAGCTTGAGCAGAGAATCCGCAATGGTCAGGAGCCTTGCCCAGCCTGCAGCGCCCGCGCTTTTGCCGACCAGTCGGACGACGGCGGGGTCTCGTTTCAGGCGCCGCGGCATATCCCGCAGGCGATCGCCGGGGTGATGGTTATGGCGCATGAGGGCGAACATGTCGGCGCACAAAATGCCGATACAGATGAGGGTGTCGAAGCACACAGCACGGTTGCGCTCAACCACGCGACTTGCGATACCTGTGGGCGGCGATATGTTGCGGGCGGCCAGACCCGAACCGAGTTCCGGCCACATTCGCTCAATGAGCGGGTGCGGTTTTTTGGCGAGATGGATATTCAGGCGTAGGGCGGTAGAGCCGCTCGGCAAATCTTGTGGTCAAAATGGACAGCCAAAGTGTTTAAACACGCACAAAGCAACGTGAAATTGCCGGTCGCAGGAAAGGGGATGCAATGCATGACCGTATCCGGGTTCGCACCGATATCCATTCGGGGAGCATCGGCGTTTGCGCCATCAAATCAGAATCGTCTTACCAATCAGCTTGGCGCACACGCCCAAATTATCAGCAGTTTTTCAGGAGTATCGGCGAGCCGTGCCGCGTTGGCACAAAACATTCAAAATCAGCAAGGTTTTGAGCCGCGCTTGATGGGAACAGAAGAAGGAATGGAACTGCTGGTCAGCGCAGACGACACGCTTTCACGCGTTGAGTTAATTCTTATCCGGATGCAAGAGCTGGCTGAAAGGGCACAGAACAGCAACTTAAGTCCTTCGGAACGAGATGAACTTATGGAAGAACTGCTAACCTTGATGGAGGAACTCAACGAGCTTTCAGACGACAGCGGCGGCCTTTTGGATGGCAGCTTTGACGGCATTCTGGATATGGCAGGTTTGCTGGCGCTTGGCATTACCGGCATTACATCTGATGGCAGAATAGAGGGCAGCGCCCGCCTGCATATCAGCAACGAAAACGGCAGGCTTACCATGACCTTGCGGATCAATGGCGAAACGGTTACCGGTCAGGTTGCACGCGGTACAACCGAAACAGCTTTTACTTTGCGCAGCGGTCAGAAAATCACCATTGCGCATGATGGTTCTTTGCGGAGTGGTGTTGCAGCGAGAATCGGCTTTAGGCAAGGAAACAGGGAGGCGGATATGAGCAGAGCCGTTTCTGCCGCCAGCAGCCCCAGCGGGTTTTGGATTAACGCAATAAGCGGGCGATTGGTCCGCGGGCCTGATTTGTTTGACGTTTCTTCCGTTGGGTTGGGTTTGCACGGCTTGCGCGTTGGCAGTGCGGCAGACGCAAAAGAAGCATCGGCAATGATAAATACGGCATTGACAAGAGTGACCCGTCTAAGAGCGTCCATTGCTGATATTCGGGAAAGCGTTTTAGGTACTTCCTCATCTGTATCAAAGACGACAGCTCCGGCTGTCCATGCAAGGGAATCGGTAAGTGAGAGCGCTTTTGCGAGGCCAGCCCATTTGGTTCGTGCGCAGACAAATTTTTTAATGTCTGCGGCTGCATTGCGTTTGTTAAAGTGAACCATCATCTGGTTGAGAGATAACAAACAGCGGTATGCCTGCACTGGCACACTGCTGTTTTTTTATTTGCCTGTAATCACGCAGCTGCCAAACAGCCGGGTTTTCCTTTGTAATACAACCCATTCAATGTTACGTTACGTCAGGGGGGATTTGCTTTGATGCGAACACACCCCGCTGGTAAAGATAGCGCACCAGCAGGCAAAGTATAGGCGCGAGCACAAGCCCCCAGAGTCCGATAATCTTAAGCCCGGCGTACATGGCGGTGACGGCGGCCAGTGGATGCAAGCCGATCTGTTTGCCGAGAATGCGCGGCTCAAGGGTCTCGCGAATTACACTGACCGCCACCCAAAGCGCAATCATCCCCAGCCCTTTCCCGGTTTGGCCGGTCAGCAAAAAGTAAACCGACCAGGGCAGCAAAACCGCCCCGCTGCCAAGAATCGGCAAAAAGTCAAGAAGCGCGATGATGGCCGCCATAATCAAAAATCGGTTGACGTCCAACAGCCAAAGCCCAATTGAAAGCCCGGCAAATGTAATTGCCCCAAGGATCAGGTAAGCTTTCAAAGTCCGGCCCAGCGTTTGCAGCAAATAGTCGCGGGTCTCAAGGACAAGCCCTCTCGCCTTTTCAGGGATCAGCCTCAAAGCACCGGCCGAGACCTTGTCATACTCGGCGCAGATAAGCACGGAAGATAGGATGGTAAAAATCACCGCAATCGCGGTAATCGGCAATTTGGAGAAGCCGCTGCCCAACAGTTCCATCCCGCGGGCAGAGGCGGAGGACGCCGCCCCGCCCAGCGCTTGGTTGACTAGGTCAAGGGCACCGGTCGCCCCCCTGCCGATCGGCCCTGCCAATCTTCGCTCACCAGTGACCTCCCCGATTCTCGCACTCATTGTTTCCAGCGTCGGCTGGAGGCTGGCCTGGTAGAACTCGGGCAGGCGCTCGCCGAACTCCCTTGCTTTCCCGAACAGATAAGCGCCCAGCATCCAGATCAGCACACCAACCACCAGATAAAAGACAAAGGCCGAAGCGATGGCCGCCCCCCTTCCACTCATACTCGAGTGCCGGGTAATCAGCCCGGCCATCGGCCGCAGAGCATACGCGATCAAAAACCCGAATATAAGGGGCAAAAACCAAGAAATAACATACCGCCCGACCAGATAAACAAAAAGCAGACATCCGGCAAAGAAAGCGCCGTACAGCAGATAATCCTTGATTCGATCTCTGGTCATTTGCCCTCTTCCTTTCCCGATCATTCTTTTTTCTATTCTTTCCCCGTTTAGGCTGATTTATCTCATACCCGCGCAATCACTCGCAATCGCGCGATAATGCTGGTATTCTCACAGTTAATTTATTGATTTGGTCATTTTTCCACCTTTTTTCTACATTTTTCCCCAATATGCGCTTTGTCATTGATCCCTATGCATGATATAGTGTATTTGTTCGAAAACAATCGTTTGTGAGGGATGGACAATTGCAGGGAGTTAATCCGAAACCGGAATCCGGCGAAGATCATGGGGGGTCTCAATACCTTTTGGTGGACAGCAAAGTTTTGCCTGAGGCTTTTTCGAAAGTCGTTCGGGCCAAGCAGCTGCTGGCCCAGGGCAAGGCTAAGAGCCTGAGTGAAGCGACCAAAGCAGTCGGGCTTTCCCGCTCTGCTTTTTACAAGTACAAGGATTGTGTATTCACTTACCAAAACACAAACGCAAGGCAGATCGCCACCCTTTCGGCCGAGCTGGTGGATGAACCGGGTGTACTCAGTGAAATGCTTTCCACTCTTTTTCGCTGTGGGGCGAACATATTGACCATCAACCAAAACATCCCGGTTGACAGCGTAGCGCCCGTCTCAATTTCGATGCGGACCGAAGCCTTGCGGGTGAGCGTTGATGCGCTGTCCGCGCAGCTGCAAGCGCTGGACGGGGTGGTCGGTTTGCGAATTTTATCCAATTAATATTTCCGAAAGGGAGATCAAAAATGATAGCAATTGCCGTATTGGGTCATGGCGTGGTCGGATCAGGGGTAGCCGAAGTGCTCGAAAAAAGCCGGGGGAATATTTGCCGAAAAGCCGGGGCTGACCTGTACATCAAAAAGATTCTCGATCTCAGAGAATTTCCCGAACTGAGTTACAGCGACAAGTTCACCAAGGATTTTAACGAGATTCTCACCGACCCGGAAATTCAGGTGGTCGCCGAAGTGATGGGCGGGCTTAACCCCGCTTATGATTATGTTTCCGCCGCTTTGAGCGCGGGCAAGAGCGTGGTCACCTCCAACAAAGAGCTGGTGGCCGCCAAGGGCGCCGAGCTGTTGGCACTGGCCAAGCGGATGAACCGCAACTTCCTGTTTGAGGCCAGCGTGGGCGGTGGGATTCCGATCATCCGGCCTCTTCATCAGTGTTTGGCAGCCAACGAGATCGATGAGATTGTCGGGATTCTCAACGGCACAACCAACTTTATTTTAACCAAAATGATCCGTGAGGGGATGTCTTTCACCGACGCGCTCAAGATGGCCCAAGAGCTGGGCTACGCCGAAAAAGACCCCACTGCCGATGTTGAGGGCCAAGACACCTGCCGCAAGATTTGCATTCTCGCCTCCCTCGCGTTTGGCTCTCATGTCTACCCCGAAAGCGTACAGACACAGGGGATTACCAAGATTACACTGGAAGATGTACGCTATGCCGAATCGGCCGGGAAAGTGATTAAGTTGCTCGGGCAAACCCGCCGGGTAAACGGCAGCTGTTATGTGATGGTCGGCCCGGCGCTGATTGGGCGGGACAGCCCGCTGGCCGGGGTTGAAGACGTTTTTAACGGCATCTTGGTGCGGGGTGACGCCACCGGCGATGTGGTTTTTGTCGGCAAGGGTGCGGGCAAGCTGCCTACGGCGTCAGCCGTAGTCAGCGATATCATCGACTGCGTTAAACACAAAGACACCATCGCCACCCTCCACTGGTCGGATGCCCAGTCCAAGGTTTCGGATATTCGGAGAGAAGTTACTGCGCGCTACATCCGCTGTAAGGGCAAGGGCGCAGACTCCATCGCTTGGCAGATATTCGGCTCTCCCACCTTCCTTCAGCGCCCCGACAAGCCGGTTGACGAGTTCGCGTTCATCGCACCGGCCATGACCGGCTTTGACTTCGCGCAAAAGCTGGACGCACTGGTCGGCAAAGGGGTTGAAATCTTGGGCGATATCCAAGTCTGGGAGGCTTAAGGTGAAGTTTATCAAAGCGAGTGAGGCGGCATTCGACCCCCGCCCGCAGATGGGCAAAATCTTTGCCGAAGGGTTTTATGACCACGGCCTGAAGTATTTTGCCAAAGACAAGACCAAACTGGCAAGAGCAATGGCGCACATCTTTGACCTTGAGAGTTTTTATCTGGCGGTTGAGGGCGAGGCGATTCTGGCGCTCATCGGCTGTACAAACAAGAAACCGCCGCCAATCGCGATGGATAAGGCTGTGCTGGTGCGGGAGTTGGGGTTTTTAGCGGGTCGGGTGACTTACCGGATGCTGAATAAACATCTGGTCAACCATACTTATCCATTCGAGCTTATGCCAGGTACCGGCTCGATTGAGTTTGTCGCCACAGCGGCACAGCACCGGGGCAAAGGGGCGGCTCACGACCTTTTGGCGCACGTCATGGAAATTTCGCCATACAATGAATATGTACTGGAAGTGATGGACGTAAACACGCCCGCAATCCGGCTTTACGAGAAGTTGGGGTATGCCGAGTTCACGCGTACCCCCGCGCCAAAGTTTTCGGGCTTTGCGCACTTTGTATATATGAAAAAGAAAATGAATCGTTGACCTAACCACTTCCCCTCGAAAGGAATGAAGAATATAATATGAGCTTGATTGTGCAAAAGTTCGGAGGGTCGTCGGTACGCGACGCGGCCCGCCTTAAAAATGTAGCAAGAATCGTCGCCGACACATATGAAGCCGGCAATGATGTGGTGGTCGTTGTCTCCGCACAAGGGGATACAACCGATAACCTGATCGCGATGGCGTCCGAGGTCGCCGCCAAGCCTTCACGGCGGGAGATGGATGTCCTCATGTCCACCGGCGAGCAGATCAGTGCCGCGCTGCTGACAATGACCCTCAACGAGATGGGCTTCCCGGCAAAGTCGCTGACCGGCTGGCAGGCCGGATTTTTGACCGACTCCAACCACAGGAGTGCGCGGATTCGCCGGATCAGCAAAGAGCGGCTGGAAAACGAACTGGGCAAAAAGAACATCGCGGTCGTCACCGGATTCCAGGGGATCAACCGATACGACGACATCACCACCCTTGGCCGGGGCGGGTCGGACACAAGCGCGGTTGCGCTGGCCGCCGCGCTGGGTGCCGCCCGCTGTCAGATCTTCACCGATGTGGACGGCGTTTATACCGCAGATCCCCGCCTGGTCAAGACAGCGCGCAAGCTAAGCGAAATTACCTACGACGAGATGTTGGAGCTGGCCACCCTTGGGGCGCAAGTGCTGCACAACCGCTCGGTGGAAATGGCTAAGAGATATAACGTTGAAATAGAAGTGCTATCCAGCCTGGAGCGCAAACCGGGCACGATAGTCAAGGAGGTTGTAAAAGTGGAAAAGATGATGATTACAGGCGTCGCCAAAGACGATAAAGTTGCCCGAATCGCGCTGGTCGGCCTGCCGGATAAGCCGGGTGTCGCTTTTAAAGTGTTCTCACTGCTTGCGAGCAGGCGGGTGAATGTCGACATCATCCTGCAAAGCATCGGGCGGGACAACACCAAGGACATTACCTTTACCGTAGCTGACAGCGACAAGCAAATCGCGATCGACGCACTGACCGAACTGTCCCCTTCCCTGGGGATCAAAGAAATTGTCGCCGACGATATGATCAGCAAGGTCAGCATTGTCGGCGCGGGGATGGAATCCAACCCAGGGGTCGCCGCAAAAATGTTTGAAGCACTTTTTGACGCCAATATCAACATTCACATGATTTCGACCAGCGAAATCAAGATCTCCGTCTTGATCGACAAAGAGCTGGGCAGCAAGGCCGTAACCGCTATCCACAACGCTTTTGAGGTCTAGAGTATGGCTTGAAACCGCTTGTCCTGACATCGTGGTGCAACACCGTGTTTCAAAAATACGCTCCACCGCTTTATATTTTCTTCGCGGCAACAGCGGGTATTGTTGCCGCGATTTTTCTTTGTTTCAGGCTTTGCCTTATCTTGTAAGTGTTTGCATCATGCGGCAATTTGTGGTACAATGATTGATGAAGTACGCGATGCCTTGCGCGAGGTGCAAAATGACTGGTAATTACAAACAAGGGATATTGATCATAGATGATTCGCCGTTGATGGCCGCCGCACTCAGCCAAATTCTTTCGCCATCCTATGACGTTAAAATTGCTTACGACGGTGAGGCCGGGATTGAGATCGCCCGAAGCGGCGGGGTTGACCTGATTCTGCTGGACGTAGTCCTTCCGGGCAGGTCGGGGTTTGAAATTTTAGCCGCTTTAAAGCAAAGCGAGAGGACCTGGCGAATTCCCGTCATCTTTATTACAGGCAACAACTCATCCGAAGACGAGGCAACCGGCCTTTCACTCGGCGCTGTCGATTATATACGCAAACCGTTTAACGACGCGATTGTCACTTTGCGGGTTCGGCTGCACATGCAGCTGATCTCTCAAATGCGGGTAATTGAGCGGTTCGGGCTGATGGATGGCCTGACCGGGCTGGACAACCGCCGCAGCTTTGATGCGAGCTTCAAAACAGAGTGGGAGCGCGCGGTCAACGAAAACGGCGTGATAAGTATGCTTCTGTTGGATATAGACTATTTCAAACGCTTTAACGACCAGTATGGACATATGAACGGCGACACCTGCCTCAAGCGGGTTGCCGACACCCTGCGCAAATGTATGGAGCCTCAATCGGACAGCGTTTTTCGCTGGGGCGGTGAAGAATTTGTGGTCATCCTGCCGGGCATCTCTCATCAAGCGGCGATGGAAAAAGCTGAATATATCAGGCGGAGCATCGAAAACACGCCGATCCGCTTTGAAGACAAGGCTGCGCAAGTAACGGCCAGCATCGGCCTGTCAACCGTTTCACCCACCAGCCTGGATGACGCCAAAGTATTTTTCGACCAACTGGACGACGCGCTCTACCGCGCGAAAGAAAACGGCCGCAACCGGATTGAGACGACCTGATTCCAACCACTTTATACAGCCTGTGTGAGCCAGTCACGCCGGCTGTTTTGTTAGGAGATGGCTTATGCACACCCATGAATCCGCTGAAAATTATCTGGAGACCATACTTGTTTTACAAAACCGGCTGGGCTGTGTGCGCTCGGTGGATATTGTCAACGAACTGGATTTTACCCGGCCCAGCGTGAGCGTAGCCATGAAAAAACTGCGGGAAAGCGGCCATGTGGAAGTGGACGGCGACGGCCACATCACCCTGACCGCCAGCGGAATGGCGACGGCAAAAAAAATGCTTGAGCGACACACAATCCTCTCCGGGTTTTTGGTCGGGCTGGGCGTTGACAACGAAACCGCATCTCAAGATGCCTGTCGGATTGAACATGTGATCAGCCAGAAAAGCTACGAGAAAATATTGGCGTTTGTGTCTAAGACGCAGGGGGATATATAAGTTGCGCGAAAAGATATCCGTTCAGGAACTTTGTCAGATCGGCGTATTCACCGCGATCATTGTGGCCTGTGCGCAGATTGCCATTCCATTGCCCGGCGGGGTGCCGCTGACTTTGCAAACTTGGGGTATCTCACTGGCCGGGATGGTTCTCGGCGCAAAAAACGGTGCGATCGCGGCGATCGTTTACCTCCTGCTCGGGGCGGTGGGTGCGCCGGTCTTCGCCAGTTTTACCGGCGGGATGGGCATTGTTCTCGGCCCGACCGGCGGGTTCATTCTCTCCTTTCCGCTGATGGCTTATCTGGCCGGCTGGGGTGAGCGGAAAGGCAAAGTTATCTGGCTGGTGGCTGGGTTGGTTGCGGGTACGGCGGCCAACTTTGCGGTCGGGATGCTTTACCTGAGCTGGGTGATGTCGGTCAGCTCAGCGGTTGCGTTTACGCTGGCCGTTGCGCCGTTTATTCCCACCGCAATCATCCGCGTCGCGCTCTTGCCTGTGCTGGGCAGAAGCATCAAAGCAGTGATGACCAAAGCGCGGGTGGGGATATGAAGCTGCGGCCGCATCACTTGCTCTGCACACAAGGTTATAGCGGCAAGGGTTACTCCCCTGCCTTTGTTGAAAACATGAACGCGATCACCGCCATACTACGAACAAATCCTGAAACACCGGTTGATATTGTCTTTTCGACCGACGATATCTGCGCACATTGCCCACATATGCTGGGCGAAGACCACTGCGACCGAAACGAAAAAGTCAAGCAGTTTGACCAAAAGGTGATCGATTATTTCGGCGTTGAGCAAAAACAATACCGCTACGGTGAACTGGTCGCGAAGGTCAATCGCGAGATGACTGCCGAGCGGATGGACGACATATGCGCCAGGTGCAGCTGGTATCCGGTCAGCGCGTGCAAACAAAAAGTTTTAGGAGGCGTCCGGTGAAGACACTGATCAGGAACGGGCGGATCATCGACCCGGCCAGCCGGTTGGACGGCTCGGCCGACCTGCTTTTTGAAGACGGAAAGATCATCGCGGCCGGCCAAAATTTGGATGACACCGGCGCGCAGATCATCGACGCGGCCGGGATGTGGGTCGTACCCGGGCTGATTGATTTACATGTGCATCTGCGTGACCCCGGTTTTCCGCATAAAGAGACCATCGCAACCGGAGCCAGGGCAGCCGCGGCCGGCGGGTTTACAACCATCTGCGCCATGCCCAACACAAACCCGGTCACCGATTGCGCGGAAGTGATCGCGTATATTTTCAGGGCAGCCCAAAAAGCCCCTGTCAGCATCCTGCCCATCGGCTCAATCACCCGCGGGATGGCCGGGCAAGCCCTATCCGATATATCCGGGATGGCCGGCGCGGGTATTTGCGCATTGAGCGAAGACGGCAAATGGGTGGACGACCCCGAACTCTTCAAAGCGGCGCTTGCGCAGGCGGACAAGCTCTCACTCCCTGTTTTTGCACACTGTGAAGACCTGCGCCTGACCGACAACGGCCAGATACACGCCGGGCCGACCGCCAAAAAGCTGGGGCTTGCGGGGATTTCGTCAGAATCTGAATCGAGTGCAGTAGCGCGGGATATCGCGCTGGCTCAAGACACCGGCACACATCTGCACATTTGTCACATAAGCGTCAAGGAAAGTGTCGAGCATCTGCGGGCGGCAAAAGCCGGTGACCGGCGTGTAACCGGAGAAGTTTGCCCGCACCACTTTGCGCTCTGTGATGAAGACATCCCCGGCCTGGACGCAAACTTCAAGATGAGCCCGCCCCTGCGCGGAAAAATTGACCGCGAGGCTGTCATTCAGGCGCTTAAAGACGGTACAGTCGAGGTCATCGCCACCGACCACGCCCCACATCACGCGGACGAGAAAAACGGCGCGTTCACCGCCGCGCCAAACGGCATTGTCGGGCTGGAGACCGCAATACCGCTCTGCATCACCGAACTGGTTGAAACCGGGGTGCTCACCCCTTCCCAGCTGATCGCCAAGCTGACCGTCAACCCGGCGGGCATTTTGGGCATCGACAAAGGCCATCTAAAGCCGGGCGGGTGCGCGGATATTGTGATCATTGACCCAAACTGTGATCATGTCATCGACAAAAACAACTTCCACTCCTTGGGCGGGAACACCCCCTTTGATGGCAGGCAAGTGAGAGGCCAGGTAATCCGAACCATTGTAAGCGGTAAAACAGTATATTTAAGAGGTGAAGCGCATGTTGATTGACCGCCTGATCGAAAAAATCCGCGAGCTGCACAGCCCGATTGTAGTCGGACTCGACCCTCGGCTTGAGCAAATCCCCGCCGCTTTTAAAGAGCCTTACTACCAGACGGATGGAAAAACACCGGCCACAGCCGCAAAGATCATCCTCACCTGGGGAAAGGAAATCATTGATCAGGTCTGTGACCTGGTTCCCGCCGTCAAACCGCAAATCGCCATGTACGAGCAGTTTGGCGCCCCGGGAATCGACTGCTACATCCAAACGGTCGGGTACGCGAAGTCCAAAGGGCTGGTCGTGATCGGCGACATCAAGCGCGGGGATATCGCCTCCACCGCCGCCGCTTATTCAGACGGACATTTAGGAAAGGTTGAGGTGGACGGCGAAACCCACCCCGGTTTTGACGCCGACTTTATCACGGTCAACCCATACATGGGCTACGACTCGATTCAGCCGTATATCGACAACTGTAAGCGGTACGAGAAAGGCATCTTCGCGCTGGTCAAGACCTCCAACCCCAACAGCTTCCAGATACAGGATATCATTGCGCCGGACGGCCGCCCGGTTCACCGGCATGTGGGTGAGCTGGTCAGCAAGTGGGGGGAAGAGCTAATCGGCAAAAGCGGCTTCAGCTCGGTCGGCGCGGTGGTCGGCGCTACCCACCCGCAGGAGGCCGAAGTTTTGCGCGAACAAATGCCGCATACGTTCTTTTTAGTCCCCGGTTACGGGGCACAGGGCGCGGCTGCAAAAGACTTGCGCGGCGTGTTCAATAAAGACGGAATTGGCGGGATCATCAACAGCTCGCGCGGGATCACCGGTGCGTATGCGCTTGAGCGTTACAAAAAAGATTACGATCAGGCGGCTTTTGCCAAAGCCGCGCGGGCGGCGGTGCTGGATATGCGCGCCGACCTTGAGGCAGTTCTGTGAAGCGGGTGGAATCCGGTGCGGTCTTGACAAACAGCGAAATCGCGAAAAACATCTACGCCATGACCATTCGCCTGCCGCTGATTGCGCAGGCCTGTAAGCCCGGACAGTTTGTGATGGTTTATCTGGATCGCAGCGAGATGATGCTCCCCCGCCCGATCAGTATCGCGGACGCGGATGATGAAACCCTTACCCTGATTTACCAGGCAGTCGGGCAAGGTACTGAATATCTGAGCCGGTTGCGCCCAAACGATGCGTTGCGCACCCTCGGGCCGCTTGGCAACGGGTTTACCATTCCAGATGAACTGACCCACGCCACTCTGGTCGGCGGCGGAATCGGCACACCCCCGCTCTATTTTCTTGCACAGGAGCTTTTAGAGCGGGGCGTACAGGTAAGCGTTTATCTCGGTTTTCGGGATGAAAGCATCATGCGGGAAGATTTTGCTTCACTTGGAATCCCGCCGCTAATCGCCACTGACAGCGGAGCCTATGGCTTTCACGGCAACGTGGTTGCGCTTCTGCGCGAAACAAAAGACGCGCCCGAGCTCTTTTACGCCTGCGGGCCGACATCTATGCTCTATCATCTGGCACAGTACGCGAAAGCCATTGGCGTCCCCTGTCAGGTAAGCGTGGAAGAGCGGATGGCCTGCGGGGTTGGCGCTTGTCTGGGCTGTGCGGTCGAAAACGCCGCGCGCGACCCGAAGTACATCAAAGTCTGCTGTGACGGCCCGGTATTTTACAGTGATCAGGTGGTGCTGCATGGATAAAAATTTGCGGGTGAACATCGCGGGGGTCGAGCTGAAAAACCCGGTCATGACGGCTTCCGGCACATTTGGCAGCGGGCAGGAATACAGCGAGTTCATCGACCTCAATCAGTTGGGCGCGGTGGTAGTCAAAGGAGTCTCACATACGCCTTGGGAGGGCAACCGCCCTGTGCGAATCGCCGAAACCCACGGCGGTATGCTGAACAGCATCGGCCTGCAAAACCCGGGCGCTTCCGCTTTTATCGCAAATGACTTGCCTTTCCTGCGCAAGTTTGACACCAAAATCATCGTCAACCTTTGCGGCCACACGATTGAGGAGTATGTCGCGGTGGCGGGTGATTTTGACGGTATAGACGTGGACATGTTCGAGCTGAACATCTCCTGCCCCAACATTGCTCAAGGCGGGATGGCTTTTGGCACAGATCCGCGTATGATCGAAAAAGTGGTCGCCGCCGTCAAAGCGCGGGTCAATATCCCACTGATCGCAAAGCTCAGCCCGAACGTCACCGATATCGGCGAAATGGCGGCGGCGGCACAAGCGGGCGGCGCAGACGCGATCTCACTGATCAACACGGTGATGGGGATGAAGATCGACATTAACCGGCTCAAACCGGTGCTGGACAACAAAGTCGGCGGGCTTTCCGGCCCGGCCATCAAACCGGTTGCTGTGCGAATGGTCTATCAAGCGGCTAAGCGGGTAAGTATCCCGATTATTGGGATGGGCGGGATTATGACCGGTGAGGACGCCATCGAGTTCATTATGGCCGGCGCGGCCGCAGTAGCGGTCGGGACAGCCAACTTTGTAAACCCCACCGCCACGATAGATGTGATCACAGGGATTGAAAGCTTTATGGAAAAACAAAATATCCGCGATTTAAGTGAGATTCGCGGGATTATCCAGGAGGGCAAATAATGGCAGACTACAAGAAAGCGGAAGAAATCTTAATTGAATCACAGGCGCTGCTGACCGGCCACTTTCTGTTGACTTCGGGCAGGCACGCCGGGCAATATATGCAGTGCGCGCGGGTACAGCAGTACCCTGACCGGCTGACTTGGATGGCCAAGCCGATCGCCGAGGGCTTTGCGGGAGATCAGATCGACATCGTGGTCGGCCCGGCCATCGGCGGGATTGTCATCGGCTACGAACTGGCCAGACAATTGGGCGCGAAAAGCGTTTTCACCGAGCGTGCAGACGGAAAAATGGAGCTGCGCCGGGGCTTTGAAATCCCCAAAGGTGCCAAAGTGATTGTAGCCGAGGATGTGGTCACCACCGGGCTGAGCACAAAAGAGGTCATCGAAGTTTGCAAACAGTACGGCGCGGACGTGGTCGGGGTCGGAGTGATGGTTGACCGCACAGGCGGCAAGCTTGACTTCGGCGTCAAATTTGTTTCCGCTTACGCCAGAGAGATCGCGTCTTACACCCCTGAAGACTGCCCGATTTGTAAGGCCGGCGAGATCGCGCTGGTCAAGCCGGGCAGCAGGCAGTTGCCGAAATAAAAAATATCCCCCGGCTTTATTTAAACCGGGGGATATTTTTTGCGCCGGCAGTGTATTCTGCTATGCCTCGTCATCAGGCAATGCCGCGTTTGTTTCAATGTAAGTTTTCTCGCACTCTTGCTGCGCGGCACACAAGATAACCGCGGCGGCTTTAATTGCCCGTTTCCGCGTCTGTTATCGCATTGAAAGCCTTGTAATATAGCTTTTGATAATCCGACATGATACACCTCATTTCAAATTTGTCTTGTATAGGACAATATTATGTATATTTAAGTATACACTAGATTTGTCCTATGTCAAGACAAAGAGGTGTGTGCCATGACAAGAATTATTGACGGCAATCAGTGCAACATTACCGGCGCGCGGATAAAAGAAGCCCGCAAAAAGGCGGGGCTTAGTCAAAAAGCGCTGTCAGAAAAGCTTGAGATAGAAGCTGTTTATGTCTGTCGCGGATCGATTTCACGCATTGAAAGCGGCGAGCGGACCGTTACGGATATTGAGATTGAAGCAATTTCCAAAGTACTGAATGTGTCGCTGGACTTTTTGTTCGGGCGGTAACAAAGCGCCCCGCAATCACGCGGAGCGCTTGTTCTATCTTTGTGGTTATTGCTCGTCTCTCTCAAAAAATATGTATTCGCGGGCAAAGTCATCGCCGGTCTTCGCCGCGCCCAAAAACATATTGGTGATATAGCTGTTAGCCCGATGCAGCCGCTCGATGTCGTGGGGCCTTAGTCCCAGCGGGTTTTCCGGATTCTCAAAACTTTCGACTGCGTCCCCGACTGAAAGTACGCGGATATGAACCGATCCGTCCGCGTGGCGGTACTGCACCCAGATGGGTACAAACCGCACCCGCTCAAGCACCGGACGCTCCCCTGCTTCCTGCACAACGTCCAGCTTTAGAATGATGCTGATATCCCGCGGTTCGGTGCGCTGGGTGGAGATAAAATTCCCGAGTGAGGGCATGATAAACCCGGTTCGCTCGACCCCATCGATGTCAACCAGCTCGCGAGTCATCATCGGCTGCAATACGTGCGGGTGGCTGGCCAGCACAAAGTCGGCGCCGTGGTAGAGCATTAAATCCATCCAGTGCAAAAAGGCCGGGCGAGTGAATTCCTCGTACTCGTTGCCCATATGGGGGAGGACGATGATCAAATCCGGTTCAAGCGCGCGGGCTTTGGCCAAGTCCGCGATCACTTTTTCTTCTGTCAGCATATTGACTAAATACTCCCGCCCCTGTGGGATTGGTATCCCGTTGGTCGAAAAAGTAAAGGCCAGGATCGCGATTCTCAGGCCTTCGGCCTCTACGATTGTGATCTGTTCGCTGTCGGCCTGATTGCGGTAAGTACCGGTGTACGCCAACCCCGCGGCGTCAAGAACGTTCTGCGTGCGGATGAGCGCATCCGGTCCCCAGTCCAGGCTATGGTTGTTGCATGTGGTCAAAAAGTCGAAGCCGCCCGCACGGATCGCGTCAGCGAACTCGTCCGGTGTATTGAAGTTTGGGAAGCACATCGGCCCGATCTCGGGTCCGCCAAACACAGTCTCAAGGTTTCCGATGGCAAACCCCTCGTTTAAGTCGTCCATCACTTGTGCGAAGTTGTGCGTAAAGTCATAGCCGCCGCCCGGCAGCTCGGCGTCCCAGTATTGATCCCTGTGCACCATCAGGTCACCGACAGCCAAAATGGTCAGCCGTCGGGGCTGCGGTGCAAGTAGCAGCGGATCTTCTTGAGAGATTACCTCGACCGACACCGGAGCGATGGCTTCGACAACCTCGGCGGGCGGTGGATTTTCCGCCGGCGTGCCCGCGCACCCGGCCAGCAATACTACCACTAGCAATAATGAACAGAACTTGCGCATACAGCACTCTCCTTCCGTTATCTACACCAATATACCATTGCTATGCTATTTTTGCAAGAGAAAGCGCCTGAGGGTGAATGTTATTCACCCTCAGGCGCTCTTTGCTGTAGCTAAGGCTGTTTGATCTCCAGTGTAAAAGTGATATCCAGCTTGGCCGCGCAGTCGAGATAGTAGTCCACCTGCTCATCGGTCAGCATATCGGTCGAGACCAAACCCTTTTGGGTGTACTTGTCCTCGATGAACATCTTGGTGAACAAAAAACCACACTGTCCGGTCTGATACATTTCGGCAGTCAATCCCGATCGCGCGAACGCGTCCTCAATGCCGGGCGCAAAGACATGTGCATCCACCATGACTTCTTTCCCGTTTTTCACCCCGTAACACTCGACCACAAACGCGCCCTCGTCCCTGATTAAGCCTTCGTCCAATATCTCCTGGATCTCTTCGCGATATTTTGGCGCGGGCGGCAGGTGATGCAGGATCACATCAAACGGAACGATCATCTGCCCATCGATTTCGACCTCCTCATGCGAGAGCAGCCCGGCCCGGTAAAGCGGCCGCGCAAAGTCAACCCCCACCCCGCCATATTTGAAGTAGATGTTTTTGGCGCCTTTAAAGAACTGATCGGCGTTTAAGCCCATATAGACCGGCTCGTCGTGTGCGTGTTCGACCATGACCGCTTCTTTGCCGCCCATTTCGGGGAACCGACGCCGCTCGGGCAGACCAAAAGCCTCGGTCTCAACCAGTTCACCATTGATATAGGCGATTCCGGTTTCGCTCATGTCTGAAAGGGCGTTGAGCGGCGACCACCAGAACGGCTGGAATCGCTTGGGCTCACAACCCTCGTAAACCAGCATAAAAATATCTTCGCAGGTGTCCAGCTCACGGACAGCCCGGCGGGCAACCACACAGACCAGGCCGGGAGCCGCACCGGTTCCGATGACGGCGGTCTTGCCGATCTCGGCGAACCGCCTGCCATAGTCGCTGTACATGTATTTGATCCCGCGAATCCAGCCCGATTTGGATGTGTCATCGTCGGTTTCTTCGACAATCCCCGTGCCGGCGGCAAAGTCCTGATAGTTCGCCTTAACCGCGAGGGCGGCGTCCAGCGCTTGTTTGCTGTATTCGATGGGCATTGCGTTGACCAAAATATCCACGCCCTGCGCGATCTTGATAATCTCTTCGGTCTTGCTGCCGTCTACCTGCATCCCCCGCGCTTTGCCCAAGGTTTTAACAAGATTTTCGACGGCTTCCATATCGTAATCGGCGCAGATGATTTCACTGACGCCCGGCTCTTCGTCCAACCTTTGGGCAACAGTAGTGCCCTGTGCGCCAACGCCCAGTACCAGTACTTTTTTCATTGCGTTATCCTCCGGTTATCATGATTCTTGACGGAAAAACCAGCGAGCGCGTGGCGGCTACTCATCAATCACACCGCCGCCCACCACAATATCCCCATCGTAGAGCACAACAGCCTGCCCTTTGGTGATCGCCCGCTGCGGCTGGTCAAACTCGACTTTTAAGGTGTCATCGTCCAACTGCCAGGCGGTCGCGGGCTGTTCGGTGTGACGGTACCGGATTTTCGCGGTCACCGAAGTGGGGCGCTCAATGCGTGGTGTGGCAATCAAATTTAAATCCCGGGCAATCAGCGTTTTGCTAAACAGCTTATCCTCCCTGCCCAATTCGACCGCATTCTCGTTTGGGCGGAGTTCTGTGACGTAGAGCGGGTGCGCCGCCGATATCCCAAGGCCTTTGCGCTGACCGACTGTGTAGTGGATAATCCCCTTGTGCTCACCCAACCGGTTACCGTTTCCATCTAAAAACGGCCCCGCCGCCGGCGCTTGACCGGTTGTGCGCACGATAAATCCGGCGTAATCACCGTTTGGGGCAAAACAGATATCCTGGCTGTCCCGTTTTTTGGCGTTGACAAAACCTTTCGCCTCGGCGATCTCGCGCACCTCGTCTTTGGTGAGCGCGCCCAGCGGAAAAAGGGTATCCGCCAGCTGCGGCTGTGTCATAGCGTAAAGGAAGTAACTCTGGTCTTTGGATGCGTCCAGCCCTTTTTTGAGCAGCCATCGGCCGCTTTCATAGGTAATTTGGGCGTAATGGCCGGTCGCGACCTTCTCACAGCCCAATTCTTTCGCGCGGCCCAGAAACCGCTCAAACTTCAGGTATCGGTTGCAGTCGATGCAGGGGTTGGGTGTCCGGCCATTTTGGTAAGCGTCTATAAAGCGGCCGATCACTTGCTGTGTAAAATCGTCGGCAAAGTTGAAGACATAAAACGGGATATCCATCCGAAAAGCCACCGACTGCGCGTCCTGGGCGTCCGCAATCGAACAACAGCCGCGCTCGGCGATTTCTTCACCGGCGTACAGCTTCATCATTGCGCCCGTGCAGTCGTAGCCCTGTTCTTTGAGCAGCCAGGCGGCGACCGAGCTGTCCACCCCGCCGCTCATGGCAATCAATGCTGTGCCGGTGGGGACTGTTGGAACGCTTTCCGGCGGTATTTGAACTGCCTTGCTCATCTGCTACTCCCCGATAATTTTTACGATCTTTTTGACTTTTTCGGCGCGGGTGAGCGCACCCTCCACTGTTTTGTCAACACAGGTGAAGTGCCCCATCTTCCGGCCCTTTTTGGATGTGGCCTTGCCGTAAAAGTGAACGCGCACATTCGGGTCGGCATAGGCTTCTTCGATCCCGACCAGGCGGGAAGTGCCGTCGCTCTCGCCCAAAAGATTGACCATAACGGTCGGCTGGTTCAGCTCGACGCTGCCCAGCGGCAGGCCGGTTATCGCGCGGATGTGGTTTTCAAACTGGCTGCAAAGACAGCCCTCAATTGTGTAATGGCCGGAGTTGTGCGGGCGGGGCGCAATTTCATTGACCGAAACTTCACCGCTTGCGGTTACAAACATCTCGACGCAGAAAGTGCCCACACCCTCGAAGACTTCCATCACCCGCTCGGCGATTCCGGTCGCTTTGGCCACCGCCGAATCCGGCACGCGGGCAGGCACAATGGTGATATCCAGCGTACTGTTGACATGATGGTTTTCAGCGGGCGGAAAGATCACCCGGCTTCCGTCAATTCCCCGGGTCGCGATGATGGATATCTCCCGCTCGAAATCTACGAACTCCTCGGCCATTACCTGTATTTTACCGCCGCCAAAAGATGTGTAAGCCTCATCGACTTCCGCTTCACTGCGGATAAGCGCGTTGCCTTTGCCGTCGTAACCGCCCAGTGTGGCTTTAAGCATGATCGGGTATCCAAACGCGCCGGGTTTGCCCAGCGCGCGGATGTCGTCCGCGCTATTCACCGGCGCAAACCGTGGGATGGGTATCCCGTGTTTTTCGAGCGCCTGATTTTGTGTGAATTTGTTTTGGATGATCTTGAGGCTGGCCACAGACGGATAAATCGTGTGGCCTTTGGCTTCAAGCTGTTCCAGCACCGGCGCGTGAATGTGTTCGAACTCATATGTGATTACATCCACCTTTTCGGCCAATTCAATATAGGCCTGCGGGTCGTCAAAGGCCGCGATGATGTGTTCATCACTTATGCTGTGGGAGGGGCAGTCGGCACCCGGGTCTAAAGTCACCACGTGAAAACCCAGCCGCTTTGCTTCGAGAATCATCATCTTGCCCAGCTGGCCGCCGCCGATTATGCCGATCTTCTTTTTAATCAAGTTCATGTCAACACTCACTTTAAGATATATTTTGTCAGCTCCATCGGGTGGAGGAGTACACCGTCCTTATAAACCCGCATACAGCCGCCGGAAATCTCGTCAATCAACAGTACCCGGCCGCCGCTTTTGCCAAACTCAAATTTCGCGTCTTGCAAATCAAGTCCTTTGGCGGACAAGTCTTGCGCCAACAGGCGGGTGATCTTACCGGTCAGTTCTTTACAAGCTTCGAATTCTTCGCCGGTCATGACATTCAGGGCAAGCAGTGTGTCCTTGGTGATGGGCGGGTCTGCCCGCTCATCATCTTTCAAAGTGACTTCGACCAGATAATTCAGGTCGTCACCCTGTTGTGCGTAGCCGCCATACCGCCGCAAAAAGCTGCCGCCCGCCTTAACCCGGCAGACAAACTCCAGCCCTTTGCCAAAAACAACAGCCGGCTTGACTTCCATGGTGGCCGCCTCAATGTCGCACCCAATCAGGTGGGTCGGAACCCCGCCCGCTTCCAGCATTTTATAAAAGTATTCGGTCAGGCGCAGGGAAGCCCGTCCCAAACCGTCGATGGTTAAACCGACCGCGTTTTCGCCCGGGTCAAACACACCGTCCTTGCCGGTGGCGTCGTCCTTCAGCTTTAGGGTATATGTCCCCCGCTCGTTTTCGTAAACGTCTTTAGTTTTGCCGCTGTATATAAGCTTCAACTACCCTTTACCCCATTTCCTCCAGATATTTTTGATAGCCGATCTCTTCCAGCTTGTCCACTTTATCTTCCACCATCCCGGCCAACTCGGCTTTGTAGCGGGTCAGCTTTTCAGCGATGGCCAAGTCTTTGAGCGAGAGGATGGAGGCCGCGAGAATCCCCGCGTTTTTTGCGCCGTTTATAGCAACGGTGGCCACCGGTATCCCCGGCGGCATCTGCACGATTGAGTAAAGGGAATCCACACCGCCCAGCGCCTTGGTCATAACCGGTACCCCGATCACCGGCAGTGTGGTCAGCGAGGCCACCATCCCCGGCAGATGGGCGGATCCGCCCGCCCCCGCGATAATGACGTCAATCCCCCGCTCTCCGGCCGACTTTGCGTATTCAAAAAGCCTGTCCGGCGTGCGGTGGGCCGACACAATGGTAACCTCAAATGGGATATCAAGCGACTCTAAAAACTCGGCCGCCCCGCTCATAACCGGCAGGTCAGAGTCACTGCCCATAATGATCCCGATTTTCACTGGTGCCATTCCTCCATGATTTTTTTGTCTATGTCTTTGGTAGTGCCAAGTTTTTCGCTTTGCGCTTCCGCCACCGGTCGGAGATCAGAGAAAGCAGCTAAACCAGCGTTACCGCGGCCAGAGACCTGCGTGTGACATCAAGCCACAAAGGCGGCCCATATCCAAAAACAAGCAAAATGTACAGGTTGATCGCACCAACGGCAAGCCCAAGCCAGATCGCGGCGTTTGCCCGCTTTTTTACATCAAAGCCCCGCATCTGTATCCCCCACTCCCAAACAGTTGCGCCACTTTTACGCGCAACTGTCACCACATGTTTACTCAAACAGTATACCACATCTGCCCAGTGAATGGAAGATATCCCATCTTTAATACGTGTACACAAACAGCCCCTCCCGCAAGCGGGAAGGGCTGGTGGTATCATTGTGTTTGACCGGCGGTATCAGTCGGTAAATCGGCGACTAAAGAGCCGAAATCAAAGTCGTCAAGGGATACTTCTTCCATGAGTGGCAGATAAATCTCAGTCAGGTACTGGTCTTGCGTGAGGATTTTGTCGTTCCCGCCCCGGACATATACATCATACGGCGCACCCGAAATTCTATACTCGCTTTTGGCAAGCCAAGCGCCCAACAGCGCATACGTAATCGGCAATGTGCCATAAGGACCGTTGTGCACAACACAGGCATATTTGCCGCCCGGTATTTCTTTGACACCCTCTTCGTCCTTGTTTACCGGCAAAGCGACTTCCACATCGTTGAGCTCACCGTCAAAATAGGGGCCGTGGTAGATGGCGATCGGCGCACCGGTCACCTGTAGCCTTTTGGAAAATGCCTCACGATAAAGCTTTACATACCGCTCTTCAAATTTTTGCAGCGCCGACATATTGCGCATACTCAAAACCTTGATCGGTTCACGCTCCACGATTTTTACATCTAAATCCAGATCAATCATTGATATGCCTCCAATCAGAAAAAGGTCTTCTGTATTTCTCACTCATCCATTCTAACTCATTTTATCCGGTATGACAAGGGCAAATCCGGTTCGAATCGGCCGATCATAAAAAAAATCGGCCGATCCCCTTTACAGCGGGCGGTAAACATGGTACAATGTTGACTGCAAATAGTTGAGCGACACAAGCTTGGAGAAGTACTCAAGTTGGTGACGAGGCGCCCCTGCTAAGGGTGTAGGTCGGGTTAAACCGGCGCGAGGGTTCGAGTCCCTCCTTCTCCGCCAGAGAGAACCCGCATTATCGTGATGATAATGCGGGTTTTTCATGCCCCAAATATGTGTTTGACCCCTAAGTTGACCCCTTACAGAATTTTACTTGGTTGATTTCGATTGTTCGTCATTGTCTGCTTGCAGCCCGGCGATATGCTGATTCATACGCTCGGAGCTCTCCTTGCGGCGCCCCTCAAACATGTGCCCATACTTCTCCAGCATAAACGCTACCGTATGGTGCCCTACATTGCCTTGGATGGTTTTGAAACTGTCATCTAGGTCGATGGACATGCTCACGAATGTATGGCGCATACCATGAAAGGTTGAGCCTGGCAGACCAATCTTGGCTGCAATCCGCTTATAATTTTTGTAGACAGTGCCGTGTGTCAAGTGCTTACCTATGGTATCGGTAAAAACAAGATTCCATTCATTGCGCCACGCTGCGCCTGCCAGGCGCTTATCTGCTTCCTGCTGAGCTTTTCTGCCCCTAAGCTGTTCGATTAATATTTTGGGTGGATAAACATTGCGCTTTTTTTCGTGCTTGGGTAGCTTTGTTAGTATTCACACTTTATACAGGATCAAAAAGCGAGAAAAATGAGAGTGAGAAGTGGTGTTGAAAAGCTGAGGGCAGAGGAGCAGGGAATAAAAAGCACGCAAAAACCTGGGGATGGAACCCCGGTATTTGCGCGCAAAATAACACTCCTTTTCACGCGCGCTCTTTAGGAG
>WRBI01000036.1 GCA_009784625.1 Oscillospiraceae bacterium
GGGGATTCTTAAGGGGGGCCAGCTGGGGGCGAGCCCCCTGCCCCCCTTAAGTGCCCTTTTTCTGGTTACTCTTTTTGGGCAAGCAAAAAGAGTAACCCGGGGTATGGGGCGGAGCGCCCATTTTAAATCCATCGAAGATTCCGATTAAAAGCCCTTAATGTCCGAAACGCAAAGCCATCAGAGATACATATAAAATTTTCATTGCCCGAAAGCTAAACGCCAACACAAAAGTTGCCAACCAAGCCGGAATCGTGTACAATCAAGAGAAGCGCTAAATCCCAACCAACAAACCCTTCCGCTCAAGCGCCTTAACCAAAGGAATCCCCAGGAACATACAGGCAACAACCTGCCCAACACCCACCCAAAGCGCATAAGTCAGGAACATCGGATGAAACACCGACCCGTTAAAAACAAACGCAAGCTGCCCGCCAATAATCACCGCGTTAACCAAAACCGGCGGCAAAGCGGAGTAAAACGGAATCCCGTTAATCCGGCGGCTGCGCAGCTTATAGGTGAGGATACCGGCAATAATACTGGCCGCAGTGCCAAAGACCGCATCCATCGCGCCAATCGGGTTGGCGCCGGTCATCCAGCCAATCAAATTGGCCACAAGGCAGCCGATAGCCACCCCCCAAATGGCAACCGGCGAAAGCACCGGCAAAAGCGCCAAAGCCTCGGCCAGGCGAATCTGCACCATCCCGTAACTGAGCATGGCGTTCGCAAGTACAAGAACTGTGTAAACCGCCGCAATCATCCCGATAACGGCAATGCGCGCAGTTGTAATTTTAGTACTGGTCGCGTTCATAGGTTATGCCTCACTTTATTAAGTAGTTGAATGATTGTTTAAGAGCCATCGGAGGGCTCATTGCAATAAAACTCGATCTTGCCGCAGTTTTGACAGGTATAAACCTTAACCTCAAGCGCGCCCGACATCAGATTGCCGAGTGAGCCAAAAAAGAACCCGGTTTTGCCCAGCTGTATCTGCTCCGCGCCTCTGCAAATCATCTTACCCGAACACCGCAGGCAATGATCTTTGCCAACCGAGTACATACGCACCACCCCCGCAACCCAAATTTCAAACCCGTACAGTATACCGCAAAACCGCGGAAAAATCAATAGACCCCCGCGTCCATCCCCATTTAAGGAGTTTAAATCATGACCAACATCTACTTAGTCCGCCACGCCCAGTCTGAGGGGAATCTGAGCGGACACTTCCAGGGAATCACCGATGCCGTGCTCACCCCGCTTGGGCTTAAACAAGCGGCGGCGGTTGGTGCGCGGCTGGCCGAAATGCCGCTCGCCGCCGTCTATGCCAGCCCGCTTAGCCGGGCCAATCAAACAGCAAACGCCATCGCCGCCCACCACGGCCTGGAAGTCATCACCGAACCGGATATAATCGAGATCAGCGGCGGGGTGATGGAGAATGTGCCGTTCGGCGTTTTGCTCGAAAAATTCCCGAAAGAGTTTTACATGTTCGACCGCGAGCCTCATCTGTTTGAGGGAATCGAAGGCGCGGAGAGTGTGGCCAGCGTATTTGCGCGGATGAAAAGCGCGATAGAGCGGATCGCCGCCCGCCACCCCGGTCAGAGTGTGGCCGTGGTCAGCCACGGCTGCCCGATTCGGTGTTATCTGGGCTACGCGAAAGGTTACACGCTTGAACAGCTGGGCCGAATGAGCTGGGGCAAAAACACCGGCCTTTCGCACATTACATTCGAGGGTGGAAAGCCCGCGCTTCACCTGGAAAACGACATCGCGCACATTCCGGAAGAGCTGTTAAGCGCCGAGTGGAGGATGAAAGAGTGAAGATACTGGCCGTCGACTTGGGGGACGCGAGGACCGGGCTGGCCATCTGTGACCCCGGCGAGATGCTGGCCTACCCGGCCGGTGTCATCCACCAAAAAGATCGAAATAAAATCCCCGGAGAGGTAGCCGCCGCCGCGCGGGAACAAAAAGCCGAAATGGTGCTGGTCGGTTACCCCAAAAACCGGAACAACACACTGGGCGAGCGGGCGCAGCTCAGCGAGCGGTTCGCCGAAAAGCTGCGGGAGCTGCTCAATGTCCCGGTCCAGCTTTGGGATGAGCGGGGAACGACCCTGGCCGCGCAAGTCGCCCTGAACGCGGGCACCACAAAAGGTAAAAAAAAGCGGCAGGTAGTCGACGCGGTCGCGGCGACCATCCTGCTTGAAAGTTATCTGGCCTTTCGCCGGGCAAATAAAATGCAAGGGGAGATTTGAGTGAAAGTCAAAGTATTCGAAGCGGTCACCGCGAGCGGGCTGGAAAAACAAATGAACGCGTTCTTAGCTGAAAGTAATATCACTGTGCTTGATATGAAGTACATGATGACGACATCCAGCCACGGGGTACTGCTGACTTACGAGGACAAACAGAAACAAAGCGCTGTTTCTCGCCATGAAATGGATCAGTAAGGGGGAGCAAACACCATGAACGACACCCTATACGTGATGATGATCGAGCGGGGCAAGGCCTACAACAAAGTGACCAAAGAAGTGATCATCCGGCATATCGAACACATCAAAAGCATTGACGAGCGCGGCCTGCTTTTTGTCTGCGGGTTGCTCAAAGGTTACCCCGGAGTGGCCGGGATGGTCATCCTCAAAACCGAAAGCTTTGAACAGGCGGAAGAAATCTGCAAAGCCGAGCCGCTGGTGGCCGAGGGCTACGCAAAGTACAAACTCAGTACCATGCAGGTGGGCAGCCGTGAAAACAACTTCCTGCTATAGCACAGCCGGCATCACGCTAAACCCAAACATCCGCTGCCCGGCCGACAGGCCGATACAGACCAGAATAAACAGCCCGGTCGAGACGACAAACAAAACGTTCGCGAAAGCAACGTCCTTGTTAAATTCTTTCGAGAAGATGATCGAGAGCAGTGCGGCCGGCAGGATAGAGACAAACATCGAAAATGCGATCAGGTGCGGCGGTGTACCCGCCACTGTAAGAATGCCGAAAATGATGACAGACATAATAAAAGTTTTCACCAGAACCGCAAAAACCGTATCCCGGTCAATGGCTTTGAGCGCGCCCGAATTTTGCGCGAGCAGGCTGCCGATACAGAGCAGGGCAAGCGGGATAGTCGTGTCGGCCAGCATAACCAGGGGAGGGGCGGCAATGGCCGGGATCTGCGCGCCTGTCCACATCAGGAAAGCGCCGAGAATGACCGCGACAAAACAGGGGTTTAAGATAAGCCTTGCCGTTTGTTTAAAGCCCCCCTTGCCCGCGAACATCCAGTAACAGAGCGACCAGATAAAGAAATCCTGCACCACGGTAAAGAGGATGGCCATCTGCACCCCCCAGCTCCCGAAAAAGTAAGCGGCGAAAGGCAGGCCAACAAAGGTTTGGTTGCCGACCACCATATAAAGGGCGATCAAATCCTTGCGCCCAACATTCGTGTACCGGCACAGGAACAGGTAAGCGAGCAGGTAAAACACGACGGTGTAAGCCGCCGAAAACCCGATGATAAACGCAACATCCCGGCCAAAACCCACGCGATCCATCCCCGCGAAAGAAAGCAGGATAACCGCCGGGTAAGACAAGCTGAACAATATCTTTGGGAGATAATCAAACGCGCGCCGCTCAAATCCCGCCTTGGTCATAACAAAGCCGGCCAAAAGCAGCAGCAGAAACGAAAAGTTTTCAGCCTCAATCATTTATGTAATCCTTTGCGGTGATGGTGAGTTGTCTTAACAGAATTCTAACAAGCTTTGACGGGCAAGTCAAGGCGGGGGGAGGCGTAAAGTGAAGCGGTATTTGTTACTCGCGTTCTGTCTGTTGTTGATGCTGGGCGGTTGCGGCCGGGTCGTGCAGGTAACTGAAAATGAGCCGTGGCCGATTCTGAGCCAAACGCAGGAAGACTTCGATCTGGCCACTGCAATAACAATGATTGAGGAGATTGAACGCCCGTTTCTTGCGTTAAACCAGTTCAGCACGGGCGACATGGTCACCCGTGCCCAGTTTGACGAGATCAACGGCACATCGCCGCTTTTTGGTGGTTTACCGGGAATATTTGACGGCATGGGCAACAGCCTTAACATGCTTTACACCTTTTTTGATGTGGCGCATATCCAAGACCCAAGCCGGGAGGCGTTCGAGTTTCTGGGCAACACCCGCTATCCGACCATCTTTGACGAAGGGATCGAAATCACCCGCGCTTACATCGAGACTACTGTTTACGACACGGGCGAAGATTTTCCGCCGTTTACACAGGTTTTTCTGCGCGTTGTTCAGCAGCAGTCCGGTGAAACGGAAGACGTTCACCTGTACGGTTTTGAGCGGGTGTATGTGTTCGCTCAATTTGACGAGGACGGAGCCGCTGTCTACCATGAGGATGGCAATTGGCAGCTCTGGTTTACCGAGGGCACCATCAATTTTTTCATCGATTAGCGAAAAATCCCCCTGCGTGACCTCTTGCTTATGACGTTAGGTAATGCGCTAAACTCAGGGCAAGGAGGTGAATTCTATTGTCAAAATACACAACCGGGGAGATGGCCAAACTCTGTGAGGTGTCCGTGCGCACCGTGCAGTTTTACGACGGCAAAGGGTTGCTGGTCCCATCCGAATTAAGTGAGGGTGGCCGGCGGCTGTACTCCGATGGTGACCTGCAAAGGCTGCGGCTGATCTGCACCCTCAAGGCGATCGGTTTGTCTCTCAGCTCGATCAAGGGGATTCTGGAGAGTGAGTCGCCGGGCAAGGTCTTGTCCCTTCTGCTGGACGAACAGTCCAAGCAGATAAGCGAAGAAATCGCCGAGCGCCAGCGCCAGCTCGATATGATCGCGCTGGTTAAAGAGAATGTGCACAACCAGTCGGCCATCCCGGTAAAATCAATCATTGACATAGAAGAAATGATGAGCAAAAATGAAAGGGTGCGCAAGAAATTTAGAAGATTGTTCGCGACGTCGATTATCCTGTCCATCCCGATGCATGTCGCCCTGGCCTGGTGGGTTTTCGGCAATGGTCCGTGGGTTTTGCCCCTGGTTTTGTTTTTGATTGACATTCCGGTGGGTGTACTGGTGGCCAAACGTTACTTTAAGGACGCGGCGTTTATCTGCGCCGAGTGCGGCGGCGTGTTCACGGCAAAGTTTTGGGATCTGATGCGCACCAGCGGCACGACCAAAGCCCGCTGGCTGACCTGCACAAAATGCGGCCGCGCGGGCTACTGTGTCGAGACCATAACCGACCCCGAACCGGCTTAAGAAATTTTGTGTAAAATACTGTACGGCCTGTGCATTTGTGTGGTATGATGACAGTGTACAGTTGACAATTGACAGTTATGGTGTTCGCTATGCGAACATGATTTCAAAATCATCGCGAAGCGATTCATTCACTGTCAACTGTCAATTGTCAACTGTCAACTGAAATCCGCCACACAACTGCCCAGGCCGTATTTGTTTTAAAGCAGTGTCGCGATCATCAGCATCTCTTCGATTTTTGTGTAGATTTTATCGAGATCACTGAGCGGCAGCGGGTTCTTGCCCAGCCCGACCTCGATGGTGAACCCCGGCCGGTGGAACTTGTCGATAAACCAGTCCTTGAACCCTCCGTGTGAGGCCAGCCCCTCCGGCTTGGAGAGCGCGTACCCGCTGGATGAGGCCAAAATCTGCGCCATCATTTTGCTCCGCTTCGGTGTGTGGTTTCCGTAATGCCAGTAGATTTCCTCTCCCTGAGAGTGTAGGCAGTACAGGCTTTTGGGCTGATAGGTCATACAAAATGTGGTGGCGGCCATCGTTTCCGGTTCGCTGTGCGGGTGCGGGCCGCCGTAACGGGTGGGTCCGGGACAGACAAACCCGTCCGCGATCTCCATTGCTTTGAGCAGGGTCCAGCCCGCGTCGAAGTTGTGGTTGATGTCAACCCCGGCGGCGTTTGCCTGCCAGACTTTTTCGGGAACTCCACAGCTTGTGCGCTCGATCATCTCACTGAACCGCCCGCCCGCCCCGCTCCCGCGCAGGGCGATCTCAACCCCGTCCGGATTTAAACAGGGGATGATGACCAGCGAGCGGTTGCGCAAAGCGCGGTTCACGTCAATTTCAGACAGTGCCTGGCCGGTCTCAAGCGCGTCCAGCAGGTTGTGACAAAACTTAATTAACAAGGTACAGGTAAGCCATTCCAGCCCGTGGGTTGCGCCCACAAAGCTGATTGCCCCGGTTGGGTTCCCGATGCAGAGCGCGGTGATCTCCCTGCCGAGTGTGCTTTTCCCGATCGGGAAAATCTTCAGCCGGGGATAATTTTCCCCCAGCGCGCGGATGGCTTTTTGCAGATTGTCGGCAGTGGGCGGTTGTTGATAAAAAAAATCGATCATGGCGGCCACCTCTCTGGTAGACGAAAAATAGCGGTGCAATGGGCATTGGGCCTTTCACAATATATGTAAGCTATGGGTTGTATGATCCCTCAATCACTAAGGAGGCCAGGTTGGATATGAATAAAAGTTGTGAGACGATCAGCCGCGAAGTTGTTTTTAGCGGAAAAATTTTGGATGTTTACCTCGATCAGATCCGGTTGGAGAACGGCCGGCCGGCTGAGCGGGAAGTGATCGAACATGGCGGCGGTGTGGTCGCTCTGGCGCTGGTGGACGGGGAAGTTTTGCTTGTCCGGCAGTACCGCCACCCGGCCGGGCAATCCCTGCTTGAGCTGCCGGCCGGCAAGCTGGAAAAAGGCGAGAACCCCGCTGTCTGCGCCGCCCGCGAGCTGGAAGAAGAGACCGGCTACAAACCGGAAAGTGTGCGCGAGCTGGGCCGGTTTTACGCGACCCCCGGCTACAGCAGCGAAATCTTTTACCTCTACGCCGCCGAAAACCTCACCCGAACCAGGCAAAACCTGGACACAGACGAGATTTTAGAAATCGAGCGGCTGCGCCTGGATGACGCCATAGCCGCCTGCGCCGACGGCCGGATCAAAGACGCAAAAACCGCACTGGCGCTGCTGCTATATCAATTGACAATGGACAATTGACAATTGACAATGATTGTATCGCTGCGCGATTATTCTAAATAACGTCCGCGAAGCGGACACCACAATTGTCAATTGTACATTGTCAATTGTCAATTATAAAGAAGGGGGCCGCCAAATGAAAAGACGCGCGATCGCCGCTGTTCTTTGCTGCGTTTTGATGTTGGCGGTTTTTTCCGGTTGCGGGGGGACACCGGCCACCGCCATTCGGATGGATATTGACGGCCCTGTCCACAACCTTGACCCCCAGTTTGCCACCGACCCCACCGCCCGGATGATCCTGCACAACCTTTTCGAGGGCTTGGCCGTTCTCGGCGCGGACGGCCGGGTGCGGCCGGGCGCGGCGCAAAGCTGGCAGATCTCCCCGGATGGGCTGACTTACACCTTTACCCTGCGCGAAGACGCCAGATGGCAGGACGCAAGCCCGCTCACCGCCGCCGATTTTGTCTTTGCCTTTCAGCGGATGTTTTCACCTCAAACCCCCTCACCGTTCGCAAGGGATTTTTTGGCCATTGCCGGTGCGCGGGAAGTTTTGGAGGGTGAAGCGAATATCGAAGCGCTGGGGGTGCGGGCGTCCGGGGAGAACACCGTTGTCTTCACGCTGGCCCGCCCGTCCGGGGATTTCCTTACCCGCCTGACTCAGACCGGCGCAATGCCCACCAACCGGGAGGCCTTTGAGGACGCGCGGGGGCGCTACGGCCTTGAAGCGCGCTATCTGAAAGCAAACGGCGCATTCTCGCTTACCCGGTGGGACAACGCCCGCTTTTTACAGCTGGACCGCAACGCGTACTTTCGCGAAAGCGAGATGCTCCACGATCAGCGGGTGATCTTCTACATCGGCAGAACCGATCCGGTCAGGCAGTTTTTGGATGGCCGAAGTGACCTGCTCCTCATCCCGTCCGACCGGCTGGAACAGGCTGGCGGGGGCGAGCGTATACCGACCACGGGAACAACCTGGGCGCTGGTCTTTAACCAAAACGCCCAGCCCTGGAACAACACCCTGCTCCGTCAGGCACTTGCCCTCACCCTTGACTACAGCTTGCTGGGTGAGCACTTGCCTGTCCATCTCAGCCCGGCGGCCGGGCTGATCCCGCCCGGCCTGATGGCCGGAGAGCGCAGCTTTCGCGAGACCTTTGGCAGTGCGCTCACCACCGACCCCCAGCTTGGCCGGCGCCTGTACAACCGCGGGCTGACCGCCATCGACCAGCCGCGGCTGCCCGCTACTTCCGCCTTTTCGCTGGAGGATCACTTCCCCTTCCTTGAGATCGCGGGGTTTTCCTGGGCGGGAGAATTGGGCGGACAGCCGAATCTGGCGGCCGCTACAGCCGACCAGATGGAAACCCGGCGAAGCGGCGGGGATTTCGGTGTGCTGCTTTTGCCGTTCACCGCCCCGGATGAAAGCCCCGGTTCAATTCTCATGCACTTTCACTCGGCCGGCCCGCAAAACCGCTTTGGCTACAACAATCCGCGGTTTGACCACGCCCTTGAGATGGCCGCCAATGCCGGGGATCCCGAAGCGATCGCCGGGTATTTTCGTCTGGCCGAAGAGATTTTGCTTGAGGATGCGGCGGTTATCCCACTTTTTTTTGAGACCGGCTACCACGCCCTGGCCGAGGGTCTGACCGGCTTGGAAATATTCCCGTTCGGCGGCAGGATTTACTTCCACTACGCCCAAAAGCTGGGCTAAAACACAGCTGTAAAGGATGAGTAACGTGAAACAATACCCAAAAACAGAAAAGTACGACCAAAGCTGGATTGAAAAAAACTGGATGGGTCCAAACCCGCTCTGGCTGCTTGAGGATTTGTGCGAACACCTTGACCTGCGCCCGGGGATGAAAGTGTTGGACATGGGCTGCGGCAAAGGGCTTACCAGTGTGTTTTTGGCCAAAGAATACGGGGTAACCGTCTTTGCCAACGATCTGTGGATTAACGCGACCGACAACCTGCGCCGGTTTGAAGAGGCCGGTGTAGCCGACAAAGTGTTCCCTATTCACGCTGAGGCCCACGCGCTGCCCTACGCTGAGGGGTTCTTTGACGCGGCGGTCGCGATTGACTGTTACCATTACTTTGGCGCGGGCGAAAACTACTTTCCCGACGTCTTCTCAAAACTGGTCAAACCGGGCGGCCGGCTGGGCATTGTCACGCCGGGGCTAACCCGCGAGTTCCCACAGGGCTGCCCGCCGGCCATGAAAGATTTGTGGATACCCGAGCTGTATACCTTTCACAGCAAAGAGTGGTGGCGCAATCTTTGGGAAAAGACCGGGCTTTGTGAAATCACCGCCTGTTACAACCTGCCCGAGCCAAAAGCCATCTGGCAGCCGTGGGCGGACTGGGCGGTCGTCCACTTCGCGGAAGAGTACGGTGAGGACGACGCCGACTTTGACCAAAGATTTTTAAAAGCCGACACGAATGGCGACATCGCGCTGATCGGCCTTGTGGCAAAGAAAAACTAAAGACCATCACGAGGAGGCAGTGTAATGGCAACCATTGAGCAGAAAATTCTAACAGCGGTGCGCTCGCACAAAAAAGTCGGCCTGACCCGGCGGGAGATCGCGGGTAAAGCGGGTCTCAAGAAAAAACAAAGAGACCGGTTCGAACAGGCACTGTCTTCGCTGATCGAACAGGGCAAACTCTATCAGCGCGGTGAGCGGATATTGCCGATGGACGGGATGTCGCTCACCCCCGGTGAGGTCGTCAAAGTCAGCGGAACATTCGGCTTTGCCCGCCCGGACGGCTGGGAGAAAGACGTGTTCGTCCCCGGCCGGTATCTGCTGGGTGCCATCCCCGGCGACAAAGTGCTGCTTAAAATCTCGGACAGCACCCGGGGAGAAGAGCTCAGCGAGGGCGAAGTCATCCGGATCACCGACCAGTCAAACCGGCCGTTTTCCGGCGTTTTACAGGTCGAGAACGGGGTGTACGCCGTCCTGCCCGACTCGGTCATACGTATGCCGCTGCCGATTGTCAAAGGCGGGCTGAACGGGGCAAAACCGGGGGACAAGGTATCGGCCCTGCTGGCCGGGCGGGGGGAACGCCACAGCGAACACACCGCCCGGATTGTCGAGAGTTTCGGCTCGGCTCAAAACCCGGCCGCCTGTGCGCTGGCCATCCTGGCCGGGCTTGAGATTCCACTGGAGTTCCCGCCCGAAGCGCTTGAGCAGGCCGCCGCCATCGCTTCGGCTGAGGGCATCCACCCCAAAGAGATATCCGCCCGGCTGGATCTGCGCGGTGCGTGTATCTTTACCATCGACGGGGCGGACAGCCAGGATTTGGATGATGCGGTCAGCTTAAAACAGGACGAAAACGGCTGGGATTTAGGCGTACACATCGCCGACGTCAGCCACTACGTCACCCACAAATCCCCGCTGGATGAAGAGGCCTTTAACCGGGGCACGTCGGTTTACTACGCCGATCAGGTCGTGCCTATGCTTCCGCCTGAGCTGAGCAACGGCATCTGTTCACTCAACCCGAACGAAGACCGGCTGGCATTTTCGGCGCTTATCCGGTTAGACAAGGCCGGGAATATGACCGGCTGCCGATTTGTCAAAACGGTGATCCGCTCGCGGGTCAAGGGCGTTTATGCCGAGCTGAACGCGCTGACCGGCGGCGAAGACAACCCCGAATTGCGTGAGAAATACGCCGAAGTCTGGGACAGCGTGGTGCGGATGCGCGCGCTGGCCGAGATGCTTATAAGCAAGCGCAAAGCCGGCGGCAAGATGGTGCTTGAAAGCACCGAGAGCAAGATATTGATGGACGAAAAAGGGCAGGTGACTGAGATTGTCGCGCGCGGCCGCGGCTTCTTTGAAGAGTTGATCGAGGAGTTCATGCTGCTTGCCAACGAGGCGGCAGCCAGCTACGCTGATTCTAAGGACTTTCCCTTTGTCTACCGCACCCACGAAGACCCCTCCCCCGAAAAGCTGGACACGCTCTACGAGTTGCTTGAGCGGCTGGGTGTGCGGTTTAACCGGCCAAACGCCACCGCGCTCAGCGCCGGGCTGGCCGAAATCTTAACCCAGGTCGAGGGCGGGCCTTACGCGTCAATCGTAAACGTGCTGGTTCTGCGCGCGATGTCAAAGGCGAAATACACCGCAAACAACACCGGCCATTTCGGCCTTCGGCTGGACAACTACGCCCACTTTACCTCCCCAATCCGCCGCTACCCCGATTTGTGCATCCACCGGATTTTATCCTCCGTACAAAGCGGGATCAAGCCGGAAAACCTGCACAGGCGGTACAGCCCGTTCGCGGTCAAGGCCGCCGAGCGCAGCACCCAGCGCGAGATCGCCGCGGTCACCGCCGAGCGCAGCTGTGTGGACTGTTACAAAGCGAGCTACATCCGAAAATTCTTAGGCGAAGAGCTGGAGGGCGTGGTCTCCGGCGTCACCGCCCACGGGGTGTTCGTTCAGCTGCCCAACACCTGTGAGGGGCTTGTCCGCCAGGCCGACTTCCCGCCCGGAGACTGGAGCTTTGACGGGATCATCGCCTGGTACAGCCGCCCGGACGGCAAGCGAATCCGGCTGGGGGACGCAGTCAAAATCAAAGTTCTGGCCGCCGACGTGTCACTGGGCCGGGTGGATTTCGCGCTGGTTTAATGAGGATAAACAAACACCCACCGGCGATTTGTGCTGTATCGCCGATGGGTGCTTTTTATGCAATTCTTATCGCGCACTGCGGGCAGATGTACCCCTGTTCGACTTTCGTAAGGCTTTCAGCCTCTTGCCGACAGAGCGAACAGCGCGGAAACGCCTCCCGGATTGTGACCGACTTGATCGAAATATTTTTGAGCATAACTTCGAGCCTCGTGTCTGCCCCCCACCCAAAAGCATCGCGAATATCGCCGGGGATGACAGCGTGCCCAAGCTCGCCCAAGCTGCGGGTTGCCCCTTGATCTTTACCCATCTTTACACACCTTTCGCTTTTGATCAGGCCAGGCGAAACCGCGCAAAACGGCCCCGCCGGCCCCCACCAAAAGCCCCGAAACAAAACAACGCGCATGAGGGTGAACAGCCCCTCACACGCGCCGGTTAAATGGCGTGAATTCCAACAGCGCTTGAAAAACATTATAGGTTGGTGTATAATGTGTTTGCCGTGTGGAAGTGGAAGGGTGTGTTGTTTAACGTGTGTCACCTTTTCCCGTTGTAAGTGTTCTAGCACTTGCAACGGCCATGCGGCTCCTCTTTTTCGGAGCCTCTAAGACCAGTATACCGCAGAGTGCGCAAAATGTCAATTGTTGTAGAAAAATAAGGTTTTTTCAGCCATAATCACGCAATAACGGCGCTTTCCTGTCAGCGGTATACCGGTATCTTAGCAATTTGTTCTCTGACACACACGGAAATATGGACGCGCCGCAAGGACAAACAGCAGAAAAACCCCTCAAAAAAAGACTTGTAATTGCCGCGCAAACACGGTATCATAGTGTTGCGATATCTTTCGTCCGTCAAATTTGTCACGTGGTGGGGTTTGCAATGAAAAACGTTTTTATTAGCCACTCTTCAAAAGACAGTGTGACCGCCAATGCCGTTTGCGATGCTTTGGAACAAGAGGGAATTTCATGCTGGATTGCTCCGCGCGATATTACAGGCGGAACCAATTACGGCGCGGAGATTGTCAAGGGCATCCGGGAATGCTCTATCCTTCTCTTGATTTTTTCGGGAAATTCAAACGCATCTCAAGCAGTGTTCAGAGAAGTGCAAATGGCTTTTGACGAAAAAAAGACCATCATTCCGCTGCGCATACACGACGTGGCGGTCAGCGACGATTTAAGCTTTTTTCTTTCCGGGCTGCAGTGGCTGGATACGAATCCGGTGGAGCTAAGCTTTGAAAGCTTGATTCAAGATGCCCGCCAGGCCCTTCATATTGAATCCCCCGAGGATGACCGCCCCCGGGTTCGAAACACCGCTACATATGGAGAAAGCATACAAAGCATCGTTGATTCAAATGCGTCAAAAAAGCGAAAGGTTAAAAACATCACCTTCATTGCCGCCGGTCTGGCGGTTTGCCTTGTGCTGGCAGCCGCCCTTTTCTTCACCAGCCGCCCGGACAGTGCGCCTCAGACCTATCTGACCATCTACCTGTCCATGAACCCTGAAGTTAATTTACATGTAAACCGGGATAACTTGGTTGTTGAGATCATTCCGATAGACGACACCGGCGTTTTGCTTTTAGACGGGTTTGACGGCGAACAAAGAGATATGACCGAGGTTGTATACGAGCTGGTTTACCGAGCGGTTGATATGGGATTTTTCCAGGGCCAAACCATCAAGGCCAATGTATTCCTCACCTACGAAATAGATGATGAGTGGCTTGCCCACATAGAATACTCCCTTTCCAGACTTTACCGCTACCTGTATGAGCGGCACTCTATATCCTTCGACGTCGGGTACTATTAACACATGTACACCCGGCTTATCTGGCGCAGGTAATTTAAAAGTAAAGGGGATAAGTATGTTTCGATTGCGGGATTTGCTGGAATACCAAGAAATCGCGATTCAATGTCATAATTTTCCTGATGCGGATACAATCGCGTCCGCGTTTGCCATATATACTTATCTGAAAGAAAACGGCAAAACCCCAAGGCTTTTTTATTCCGGGCCGGGCAAAATCACCAAACCCAACTTGGTGAGAATGGTAGAGCTCTTATCTATCCCGGTTGAACATTTGAACAGCTTACCGCGTGTGGAAGCTTTGGTATTGGCCGATTGCCAGTATGGCGAGAGCAATGTCGCGAAGTTTGAAGCCGATATGGTTTTTATGCTTGACCACCACGAAGACAAAGGGTTTGAGCATGTCGGCATAATACAAAGCGCTCTGGGCAGCTGTTCCACGCTGATCTGGGATCTGCTCAAAAAAGAAAACTTTGACTTTGATAAATACCCTGACATGTCCGCGGCGCTCTACTATGGGTTGTATACAGATACAAGCAGCCTGGAAGAAATTTCTCACCCACTCGACAAAGACATGCGCGACAGTGTCAAGTTCGACCATGACATCATAAACTCTCTGCGATTCAATAATTTGACAATGGACGAACTCAGTATAGCGGGGGCGGCGTTTTCCCACAACAGCGTCAATCAAAAATATGGCTACGCAACTTTTAAAGCCGCCGCGTGTGACCAGAATATTCTGGGCTTTATAAGCGACCTTGCCCTGCAAGTTGAGAATGTGGGCGTATGTATTGTTTACAATACCTTGCCGAACGGCTACAAGCTTTCTATAAGAAGCTGCTCAAGGGAAGTGATGGCAAACGAGTTCGCGTCTTTTCTCGCGGACGGTGGCGGCCACAAGCAAAAGGCGGGGGGCTTTATCTCCAAAGACAAAATCGGCAGCATGAACATCGACGAGTATATCGAAAGCCGCGCCAACGAGTACTTTGAAAGCTATGACATCATATCCTGTGGCAACCACAATCTGGATATCTCGTCAATGTCCAGGTATGTCAAGAGCAAAATCCCCGCGGGATACGTCAAGACCGCCGATATTTTTGCCAAAGACACCCCCCTGTCGGTTCGGACATTGGAAGGCGACTCAGAGATAACCGCTTCTCCGGACATATTCCTGATGATTGGATATGAGGGCGAAGTATACCCTATAAAGGCGGAAAAATTTCAAAAAAGCTACCAGGCTACAGATCAACCCTACAGCAAAACCGGCACCGCATATTCCCCAACAGTGAGAAACAAAATAACCGGTCAAACGATAAAGCTTGAGGCTTACGCGAAAACCTGCCTTCCCAAAGGCGAAGTCCAAATCCTGGCCAAGCCGCTGGAAAGGAACGTCAAGGTGTTCACTTCCTGGAATCTGGAAGGGTATTATTGCGGGAAGCCCGGCGATTATATAGCCGTAAGGGCAGACGATCAAAAGGATGTATATATTATTCGAGAAGATATATTTTACAAAACGTACGAAAGTGTAAACCCCTAAAAATGGCTGCAAAAAAACCATGAAAACACCGGTTTTCATGGTTTTTTTAATGATGCAGTAAATCAGCGCGAAAAAGGCACATTTATTCTAGACCTTGTCGTGTGTCTCTTCAAAAATATCTTTTTTGATGATATACACATCGTTCCTGTCGTTGTCCCTAACCACTATATAGTCACCGGCCTTTCCGTAATAATACCCTTCCGGATTCCAGGAGGTGAACACCTTGGTGTTCCTTTCCAGCGGCATGGCGTTTATATGTACCCTTCCCGTAGGGGTACACGGCTGGGCGTGGGCAGTTAATACCACACTGATTCCATCCACTTTACTTTTAGCCATCGGGAGGTAGTCAAAGTTCCTTATAAATCCCTGGCCGCCCGCCGAGTAGCTTTGAAGAAACTTGTCCCATTTAATGGGGTAAACCTCGCCCTTGAGCCCAATGAGCAAGCAAATATCGTTCGCGGCCTGCACCTCTAAATCACCCTCCAGGGTTCTGATCAGCACAGGCGTGCCTTCCTTGAACACGCTCGTAGTCCTGACATAGCCCAAAGTGACTTTTCGCTTTGTGTATTTGCTCATTGAAGAAGTCCGCAGGTCGTGATTGGCCGCGTCTATCAGGTCATAGCTGTTAAAATACTCACTTATGCGGGACGCAATGTAACTGTCAATATCCGAATCCGCTGTCCTCTCATTGCTTATAATACCCCTTGCTTTGCGATTGTTGCCCTTTATCTCATCCACACTTTCTTGTGCGATAAAAGAAGCAAGCTCATAGGCCATGATATTTCGTGTACAGCTGCGAACAACCAGCCTGTGCCCATCGGGCAGAGTGGTATATACAAGACAGGCATCCACATCTTCGACATGCAGGACAAAATCACTTATGAATCCAAGAAGATGCTGGTCACAGGCGTCTGCCTTAATTGTCACAAAGTTGTTTTCAGCGTCTACTTTACGATTGAAGAGGGCAGCTGTGGCTATATTCAACTCATTCATGGTGAGGGTTTTGAATTTCAGCTTTTCAATGATACTGAGGTCAGCCTTAATGTGGTCTCTCATATCTTTGTCCAGCGGGTGAGAAATCTCATCCAAATTGTTCGTATCGGTGTACAGCCCATAATAGAGCGCGGTTGAGAGCAAAGGGTGTCTGTTAAAATCAAACCCTTCTTTTTGAAGCAGCGCCCACATCAAAGTTGAACAGCTCCCGAGCATTTGGCCAATGATCCCTTTATAGATTTGACTTTGCACTTCGTGATGGTCAATGACATAAATTCTTTCATAGCTTACGGGGAACTGTGTCACGTTGCCGGCGCCATATTGACAATCCACCATAATCAACGCGCCCACAGTAGGCAAACTCTCCACATGCATGATGGGAATGGCTAAAATTTCTATCATCGAAAGCAGGTTTCTTCTCGAAATTTTTTCCGGTCCGGAATAAACAATACTGGACGCTATGCCGTTTTCCCTCAGATAGGTATGCACGGCAAGCGCGGACGCGATCGTGTCGGCATCCGGACAATCGTGACACTGTATTACTATATTGCGGTACCTTAAAAGCTCTTTCAAAGAAAACATACGACATCTCCTTCCAACACACAAAGTTGATCTGATAACCTTAAGTATACTACATTTTCCCCCGCATGTACAGACAGGGCCCACAATGGATGTGATTCGAGCGCGCCAAAGTTTCACTTGAAACCAGATCAAGAGCAGACAGTTTTTGCCAGCTGGAATAAATGGCTCTATTTTAAGGATAATCAGCTATACTTCCCTTTCTTTCAGTATTGCATTATCCGCGAATCTTTTGTATAATTTACGTTACGCAAATATTTCTTTGAATTTTGTCTGCTTCAGGGAGGCGTTTTTCATGTCAGCAAATAAACTTGGAATGCTTAAAAAAGGGGCGCTTTGCACTCAACTTGCGTTCATTCTCTGTTTAGCCTTGTTCTTACAGCAAGTCGCTTGGGCTGTAAGCGCTTCGGCAGATACTTTAGACGAACCGGGCGGCCAAACAGCAGCGCCCTTTGGTTCCCCTGCCATTACATTTGTTGGGGAGCCTATTTATAACGAAATGGTAATCCCCGAAGACTCCCAGCTCATGGTTCACTACGAGTTTGAGGTGTACTCCAACGAGACTTTCAGTGGGCGGGCCGTCACTCTGCCCGAACCGCTGATTGCCGACCATACCGGCGGGGTTTCGGTTTCGGTGCGCGACCACTTGGGCCAGCCGGTAGATGTGGGCAGTTTGTATATTGACGCGGACGGCAACATCTACTTTAACTTGGACTTCACGCCCGATACCCCCAGCAGCACGCCCGAAGCGGAAGCAGAACAAGAGCCTGAGCCGGAAACGGAACAAGAACCTGAGACAGAAACAGAACAAGACCCTGAGACCGAGCCGGAAGCGGAACAGGAGCCGGGGTCTGAGCCGGAAACAGAACCTGAGACAGAGCCGGAGTCTGCCAACCCGGAATACATATCTGACACAGAGGAAACCGAACAGTCCCGGGAAGCGCCGGCCGAGGGCTTGAATGAAACGCCCCGCACGCTGCTTATGGTCAGCAATAGTGAGCCGGTATTGCACACGCCTCATACAGTCAGCTTTGCTGTACCCGCCGTTTTCGACCTGGATAAGATTCCACCGGCTGAAGAAGGTGCTCTGCGGCAGGTTACCCTTGTAAGCGATGGGGAACCGGTAACACTTACGCTTATTGTTGCATTGGGAATTATGCCGCTGAGCGGGCCGTCATTGCCCGACTGGAACTTGCCGTCGGGTTCCGCTTACCGGCCGCCTGCGGTTTTCCCGCTTGGTATCGTACACGATTTCGGCGCCTTGGTATTTCATGATTTGGTTGTTGACGTTGGCACGGGTTCCGGCTACTTTCACTCTGAAGGCGGGGTAATGGTCGGGGGCGACCTTACCTTAGAAGGCCGCGCGACTGTCGATTTTGGCGGTGCGCACAATGACGTAGGCATACAAACCCATCCGGAAACCGATCTGCGATTGATTTTAGGCGGGGGCTTCAGCGCGGAATACGCAAGCAACGAAGACCCGACAAACTGGAATGGGTCTCACGCGGCCGCTGTCTACCTGCATTTCGGGGATATGATCATGGGTACGGACGCCGTAGCCAATCATATACACAGCAGGGGATATGTCGAAGTAAGTGACATAGTCGCCCCCCCATTAGGGGTAAAAAGATACGGCGGCGACAACCCGGTACCAGACGGCAACGGTGAATACTTTTTTGAATCCTGGGGCGGGGTGCCGACTGCCCCCGACGCGGACGTTGCTGCGTTTTTTAACAGCGCGTGGGACTATACGACCCGGCTGAGCAGTCATTTTGCGAGTTTGGGTGTGCCGAGCGCAACCCGCCCGTCCAACGTCCATTTAGCGGAGTATTCTCCGCCCATAGCCGGGCAGAGCGTCCCCCGCATTCAACCGCCGACAGGTGTTGATCCCGATTCCACAATTATATACAACTTGGAATTTGACCAAACCGTCAATGTTTCCGGCCAGAATTTTGATCTGTATATTTTCCCCGATATTCACTTTCCTGACTGGTTTAGCGGAAACTTTATCATCAACGTGGCCAATACCGGAAACCCGATCGCTTTTCCCAGCGATACCATCATAAGCGACCCGACCGGCTCAATTTATGGCGGCGACTTGGTTATGATCTACCGAAAAGTACAGCTGTACAGCGGCCGAATTATCTGGAACTTTTCCGGATCTGCCCCGCTTTCTTCAAACTACGAGTTAATTGTTGGCGCGGTTCTTGCGCCGCGTGCCCACTTTCACGCGGCAGGCGGCGGCTCTGTCAACGGCGAGTTGATTGTCGGCGCACTTTCACACGTGGGCGGCGGCTTTGAGCAGCACACCACCAGCAGGCTGCAGCAGGGTATACCGGGCGCCCCCTGGCCTATCGTGCCGCCACCGCCGATAGGGCCGCTGCCACCGCCCGAGCCGCCACCCACGCCGCCTTCGATAACGCCGCCACCGCGGCCGGAACCGCCTATACCGCCAATAAGACCGCCGATCATACCACCACCCCCGCCGGTCGATCCCCCCGGCCCCGGTGGCGGCGGTGGCCGCGACCGCCCGCCTCGCCCACCCCTGACCCCGTTGCCTCCGATATCGATCACTACGCCACCGATTGAAGAGGAGATTTTGGCCACAGAGCCCGACGAAGACGTCGCCGGGGCCGTCCACAACCCCTCTACCGGCGGCTTTCATCTCAGGGGCAATGCCAACATTGCTGGCCTTGGCAGTTTGGTGCTCATTTTTGGCACAGCTTTCGGGGTAATCCGGTATCTGCTGCGCAAGAAAAAATTCAGTTGACCGCTCTGAGGCATTATAAAAGACCCGCATATGCGGGTCTTTTGTGTTTTGTGAAATCCGATCGCTTTCAGAAGGTTTTTCTTTTATCGGCAATGTAAAAAAGCTAAACGTAAATAATCGGCTCACCACTCTTGACCATCTCGGTGAAGGGCCCGACCCACGCGCCCACTTCTATCCCAAGGTCCTCAAGGTCTTCGGCAACGCCATACCGCCGGGCACAGCTGCCACAAGCCGAGAGCTTTACCCCGGCGTGCTGCGCGATTTTTATTTCTTCCTGTACAGCTTCATTTTCAACCGCCAGCTTTACCGCCGCCCCCCAAAGAATGACGGTAACGTGATCCCACAAGCGATTTGTCATGCTGTTCGCCGCGTAGAACAACACCATAAACCGGGCTGTATCCGCGTTGTCGGTTGTCCATAAAATATGCAGTGTCTTCTCTTTTGACATTTTCAACACCCCTATAAAGTTATGCAAAACAGATCGCGTGCGCGCCGCGCGGCATTACGCGCCCCACAATCGCCGCGGCCGGGTCGTCGGCGCGTATCAGCGCAAGCAGGTCATCCGCCTGGGCGGAATCCACCGCAAAAAACATACCGCCTGAAGTCTGCGGGTCAAAACAAACCTCCTGAAGGGATGCGGGCGTTTTGCCGAAATCTACATTCTTCGCGGCAAATTCGCGGTTTCTCCCGCCGCCCCCGGTAACCCAGCCTTTTTCTACACAGGCCAGCGCCTCCGCTAAAACAGGGAGTGCGTTGCCGTTAAATGTAATGGTAAAGTCATCTCCCGCCATTTCCAAAGCGTGGCCGATCAGGCCAAAGCCGGTTACATCGGTACAAGCGCTTACAGAAAACCCGGCGAGCTTCTCCGCGGCATACCTGTTCAGGCGCTCCATAGAAGCAACCGCCGCTTTGGCCGCGTCATCAGAAGCTTCACCGCCCCTGTGGGCCGCCATGATAATGCCCACACCCAATGCCTTTGTTAAGATTAAGCTATGGCTGGCGCAGGGCGTGTTGTTGCGCAAAAGCCTGTCCGGCGATGCAATGCCCGTCACCGAAAGACCGTACTTGACCCCGCTGTCATAGATGCTGTGGCCGCCGGCGAGTGCCGCCCCGGCTTCGCGCAGTTTCTCAGCCCCGCCGCGCATAATTTCACCAACGGCTTCAAGAGGGAGGTCGGCCGGGAAACAGGCGAGGTTCAGCGCCATAATCGGCCGCCCACCCATCGCATAAACATCGCTTAAAGCGTTGGCGGCGGCGATCTTGCCAAACACAAACGGATCATCCGTCATGGGCGGGAAAAAGTCCGCCGTTGATATAATCAACTCCCCGCTGTCCAGCGCATAAACGGCGGCGTCATCGCGGGTATCATACCCCACCAATAAGTTTTCATCATGTAAAACAGGTAACGCGGATAAAATATCTTTAAGGCTGCCCGAGCCTACTTTTGCCCCTCAGCCACCGCCAGAGCAGTGGGCAAAAAGGGAAAGGCCGCTTTGCTCCGCCATTATGAAACCTCCTGTGGTTGCTCGATATTCAAGATTGTGCTGCAGTTGACATCATTATATTTGGTATGCGCAGGTTTGTCAATATATCTGCCCGCTATCAGCTTTTTGTTCCCGGCTCGCTTGCTTGCATTGAAATCGCATTGGGTGTATACTGAAAACAATAAGTTCTACGTTCCCCGGTAATTTAGAATTAGTGCGGAGGAAATATAATGACACAGGACAAAAGGAGCTTTGTTCAAAGCTACATAGACAAATTAAACAAAGAACTGACTCTATTTCGCGATATAGAGCCGACATATATTCAGGCAGCAGAAAATAGCTTGTTTGATACGATATTCGAGATACGAAATGTGTTTTCAACAGAACTGCCTCAAATTCAGAAAATAATTTCATGCAGAAGAGGGAGCGGCGAGAGAGACGCCAATTCCGTTTTGGGTATTCTCAACTTATATTTAATTGATGAAGAAAGTAATGACTCACAATACAAGCAGGAACAAAGAGAAAAAGCCCATGATGGGCGCGCTGTTAAGAATAAAAAAATATTCATCAGTCATAGAAGCACAAACAAAGATGTAGCCGATATATTAGAAACTTTCTTAAATTGCTGCGGCATATCGCCGTCGCATATATTTTGCTCTTCTCTGCCCGGAAATGATGTAAAACAAGAAATAGCGGGCGAGATAAAAGAGGCCATTCGAGAAAGCTGTCTGAACATCGTTATTTTATCGGAAGAATATTATCAAAGCGCTTACTGTCAGAACGAGGCTGGAATCATATGGTTTTTAGATGCCCAAAAAATCGTAATTGCCCTGCCGGACATCAATAGCAGTAACATGCAAGGCTTTTTAAACAGCCAGTACATATTGCGAAGGTTAGACAATAAATCGGATATCATGAGCATCCTGGACAACTTGAAAACCCACTTTGATCTGATTTCTTCAAACGCGAAAATAGAAAGCAACGCGACAAAACTGATGGACGATTATATCAATATCATGAAAGGCAAAACCTCATTGCAAGGCCAGGTAAATGCGATCAAACCCGACAAGGACGGATACTATCACGCAAAGATTTTAGATATCCATGATGATGCAATTATTGGGCACAGGTTTTATAAAATCGATGGGTGTTTGCATCTTGAAAATGTAAACACCGAATTAGATGAAAGTCACTGGATTTGCGATTGGGATAGAACATTCAAAAGTTTTCGCAAGAATGATATTGTCAAGTTTAGAATTCGATATACGAAATTGGGGGAACTCGTTTATCACAACGGAAAACCGGTGAAGAATTTCCGCAATATAACACCGGAACCCGATATACAAAAAGTGTCGGGATAAAGATATGCAGGGATATATTCAAGGGCATTCACGCATGTAAGCTTTATATATGGGCGGCATAAGTATATCAAGGATATTCTGCGGATTTAGGGGGGTTATAATAAATACACCCCGGCGGGCATTTCGCCCTGTTTTTGCTGTTCGGGCAAACATACTCCCCGTCAACCATATTCACCTGCTCCGGGCGTATGCCACATGGTGTTGTAACAGAATTATGTATAATTGGTTTCCACTCGACACGCTTAAACATCGCGGCCATGGCAATCGGAATATAAGTGAGCATAAACAGCGGAAAAGTAAAAAGATAAGCGATCTTGAAAAATACCCGGCAATGTATCATCTTCCATTCCGTTGCAGCCGTTATGGCTCCGATTGTAAAAAGCAGGATATACAAGGTCAGTAAAGCGGTTGTAAATAAGCTGACTACGGCAGAAATATCAAAGCCGATTGAAACCCCCAAAACAATTATAATCAGATTCAGCGACATTGTGACAGATGTAAGCACCATTCCGGGCAATATCGTCATAAACATATCAAAAGCATAAAAACTATGTTTTTTGAAAATTGCTTTTATTAAGCGCACACCGTATTTTCCGAAAACTTGATAAAAACCTTTCGCCCAACGCATACGCTGATCCCACGACTGACGAAAGGTTGTCGGCTGCTCGTCATAAAAGATTGCCGTCTTACAGTACGCGATCCGGTTTCCCATTATTGCGTTATGATTAGAAAACTCTATATCTTCGGTAAGCGAATGAAAAGGCCAGCCGCCGTTTTGAATAACAATATCTGTTGATACCAAAAACCCTGTTCCTGATATGGCACAGCCTGTACCCAATATCATCCTGGGGTTATTCATATACTTTGCTTCGCGTAAAAACCAAAGAGAGTAGCCGGCAGACAGCCAGTTATCGGCGTAATTTTTGGAGTTTCTGTAGCTTGTTATTATTTTATACCCGCCCGCGAAAGTCTTGTTCATTTCTGATATATAGTTTACATCAAGAAGATTATCGGCGTCAAAAACAAAAAAGCCGTCAAACCGGTCTTTCGGATAAGAATCAAAGATTTTGCCAAACAAAAAGTTCAGGGCGTACCCTTTGCCTGCTTGATTTTTGTCCGCCCGCTCCCAGACAATCGCTCCTGCGTTTTCAGCAATATCGGCGGTGTTATCGGTGCAGTTGTCAGCGACGACAAAAATCGTCATATTCTCTTTGGGGTAAGACTGCCCCTGTATGCTGGATATAAGCTGTGCGATAACTTGTGATTCATTTCTTGCCGCTATCAAAACGGCATAGTTATGTACAGGGATTTCTCCGCGGTCTGTTTCGGCTCTCTTGTTACCGAAAATAGAAATAAAAATATAAACAACCTGATAAGAATAAAACGCCGTAAACACTACAGCAGCCACGATATTCAGCACAATAAGGGTTTGAATAAACAAAGCGTTTCCCCGCTATTAGAGATTTTAAAATATGATCGCCGCCACTGTGTTTTCTTGGCATTAAACCTATGTAAACCGCCGCCGCATAGCGACATCCCGAAAAGCTAATCGGGTATCCAGCCATACCGCTTTAGGCATGATTCCCTTTTTATTATAACACACACAGATACGAATTTCTATAAAGCATCAAGCCGCTGCCTGAATGCCGGGCTGCCCGCGGATACACCACACCACTTAGGGTTGGTCGAGTTGCCAATTTTCGGCGTTGTTCTCACACCAATTTATATGAACACCAGTTCCCCGGTGTGCGCATATGATGAGAAAAACAGACGGAGGGAACTCGTAATGAACAGAAACAACCAATGTAATTGCTGTCGGCGCGGGCTTGAAGACGCAGACCGCGGCCCCGAACCCTTTGTGACCGACATCCGCTGCGCGGCCGCGCAAAACACAAACTTTCGCACCGCGCTTTGGACAGGCGGACACTTACAGCTGACCCTGATGTGCATCCCGCAGTGCGGGGAGATCGGCCTTGAGATACATACCGACACCGACCAGTTCTTGCAGATCGAGGAGGGCTGCGGGCTGGTGTTGATGGGGGCTGAACAAGATTTTCAGTCTTACCAAAAAGAGGTGGGCGCGGGGTGCGCGGTCTTTGTCCCCGCCGGAACGTGGCACAACCTGATCAACACGGGTGACCGGCCGCTCAAGCTTCTCTCGATTTACGCACCGCCCCATCATCCCCACGGAGTGATACACTGCACCAAAAGCGCCGCCGACCACGACGAGCACGACCACTACTAAACGCAGCACAAAGAGATCGCACACCCGAATTTTCGCGGGTGTGCGATCTCTTTTATGCGGTTAAGGCTGTATATGCGCTTCAACTTTGTGCAGAATTTTCGGCCCGACCAGCGCGTCCAACAGAGTACCCTGCGCGACGAACTCCTCGGCGTAAATTTTGCCCTGTTCGCGAATCTCAGCCACCAGCCCGCCCTGGTCATACGGGATGAGCAGCCGCAGCCGCCGGCTGCCGTCCGGGAGCAATGCGGCGACCTTTCTGAGCAGCTCGTCGAATCCGTCGCCGGTTTTGGCCGAGATGACCGCCGTCTGCTCGCCCAGCGGGCTGATCGGCTCAGCCAGATTGTCGGCCTTGTTGAGTACGTTGAGGATGGGTGTATCCCCCAGCTTTAGCTCGGTCAGCAGATCGCGGGTGACCTGAATCTGATCTTTGGCCTCCGGGCTGGAAATATCGCAGACATTCAGAATCAAATCGGCGTGGATCGCTTCTTCCAGCGTCGAGTGAAATGCCTTGACCAGGTGATGGGGGAGGCGGCGGACCAGCCCGACCGTGTCGATCAGCAGCACTTTTCGCCCATCCGGCAAAACAAGCGCGCGGGCAGTCGGGTCAAGGGTGGCGAACAGCTTGTCTTCGGCCAACACCCCCGCCCCGGTCAGCGCATTGAGCAGGGTCGATTTCCCGACATTGGTGTACCCGACAATTGCCGCGCTCAGCACACCCTCTTTTTTCCGGCGCTGGCGGGTGCGGCTCCGGCGCTCAGCTAAATCTTCCAGCTGGCTCTCAAGTCCGCTTATTTTTTCGCGAATGGTGCGCCGGTTCAGCTCAAGCATGGTCTCGCCCTTGCCCCGCCGCGCACCCGCGCCCGCACCGCCCCCGCCGCCCCCAAGTCGGGAGAGTTCAACCCCCATCCCGGTCAGGCGGGGGAGCAGATACCGGCTGCGCGCGAGCTCGACCTGAAGCCGCCCCTCGTGCGAGCGCGCCCGGCGGGAGAAAATCTCAAGGATGAGCATGGTCCGGTCCATCACCCCGACCTCGCAGACCTCTTCGATATTTCGAAGCTGCAACGCGCTCAGCTCCTGATCAAACAGGACGAGGTCGGCCCCGGTGTTGTGACAAAAGAGCGCGACTTCGTGCAACTTCCCCCGCCCGATCGCAAAGGCGCGGTCAAGCCGACCCCGCTTTTGGGCGACTTCGGCCACACTTTCAATGTCGGCGGTGGACGCAAGCTCGGTCAGTTCAGCCAGGGATACATCCACATCGTACTCGCCGGTATCCACCGCGACCAGCACGGCCTTGCGCAGAACTTGACCCTCATTTTCAAACAGTTCAGACAATGCTTTTTTGATGGCCATGGCAGTAAGGAAAAGACAGGGGCTGGCGCCCCTGCCCTCTCAGAACCTGTATTCAATATTCAAAACGCCCCCGATCCGGCGATTTTTCCGCTATGCTTCGTCAATTTTCCTTAGAATACATAAAAGTATTCCCGCGAAAAATTTCCTCGTTTAGCGAAAAAATCGCTTCGGCTCATCGGCATTTCTCATTACTGAATACAGGTTCTCACATTAGCAGTCGGCCATCCGCCTCCTACTTCAGATATCTGGCTTTGATCACTTCGGGCAGGGCGGCCAGCTTTCCGGCCACATCGTCCGCGCCGTCAATCACCATATAACCCAATTCACCCCGGACCGCGCCGGCGGGTTTGCCGCCGGCGGCTGCCGCGATCTTGTCGGCGGCGCCCTCTGCGTTTTTGTGAATGACACAGACACGCGAGCCGTTGCGGGGTACGCTGAGCCGGGGCAGGTTGATCGAGTTGATCACGTTGCCGTCTTCCAGATACTCTTTGGTCTGGGCGGCGGCCATGATGGCGCAGTTTTCTTCACTTTCGGGGGTGGATGCGCCCAGATGGGGCAGTGCGAGCACACCCGGGTTGCCCAGCAGACTGTCATCCGGGAAGTCGGTGACGTACTTGCCAACCTGACCGGCCGCCAGCGCGGCGATCATATCCGCGCTGTTTACAAGGTCACCCCGCGCGAAGTTGAGGATGCGGGTCCCCTTCTTCATCTGGCCAAGGGTTTCGGTGTTGAACATCCCGCGGGTCTCGGGGATAGAGGGCAGGTGGAGGGACAAAAAGTCGCTGGCCGCGTAAACTTCTTTGAGGTCGGCCAGGCGCACAACCGCTTTATCCAGCTTGGCGGCGGCTTCGGGGGTGAGATAAGGGTCGTAGCCGACCACTTTCATCCCCAGGGCAATCGCGGTGTTGGCCACGGTATAGCCGATCAGGCCAAGGCCGACAACGCCCAGCGTCCTGCCTTTGAGTTCGGGGCCGACATAGTTGTTCTTGCCTTTTTCGACCAGCGCGGGGACTTCATCCCCCTTGCCTTTGAGCTCCTGCGCCCATTGCATAGCCGGAAACGCGTTGCGCGCGCTCATAATCAGCGCCATCACGGTCAGCTCTTTGACGGCGTTTGCGTTTGCGCCGGGTGTGTTGAAGACACAGATCCCCTGTTCACTGCACTTGGGGGTGGGGATGTTGTTTGTACCCGCGCCCGCTCTGGCAATGGCCAGAAGTTCGGGGCCGAATGTCATATCATGCATGGCGGCCGAGCGGACAATGATCGCGTCCGGGTTTTCGACGCCCTCGCCTATCTCGTATTTGTCGGCGCTCAGGGCGCTCAGCCCGTCCGCGCTGATCTTGTTGAGCAGTTTAATGTTGTACACGACGTAAGAACTCCTTTCTTTATAGTTGACAGTTGATAATTGACAGTTGACAGTGAATGTATCGCTTCGCGATTAATTTTTATAACGTCCGCTTGCGGACACCACAACTGTCAACTGTACACTGTCAACTCTCAACTGTCATTAGTTGTTCTTTTCAAACTCTTTCATGAACGCGACCAGAGCGGCGATCCCCTCTTCGGGCATGGCGTTGTAGATAGAGGCGCGCATACCGCCGACCGAGCGGTGTCCTTTGAGGTTGTAGAACCCGGCCGCTTTGGCTTCTTTGCAGAACTTCGCGTCCAGCTCGTCGTTTCCGGTCACGAATGTGACGTTCATCAGCGAGCGCTCAGGTCCGCTGACAGTCGCTTTAAACATTTTGCTCCCGTCCAGGAAGTCGTAGAGGACTTTTGCTTTGCGCCGGTTGCGCTCGGCCATTTTCTCAAGCCCGCCAATGTCGTTTTTAATCCACTCAAGCACCAGCTTGCAGATGTAAATCGGGTAGGTGGACGGCGTGTTATACATCGAATCGTTTTTGGCCATTACGCTGTAGTCCAGCATTGTGGGTGTAAAGGGAAGTGCCTTGCCAAGCAGCGATTCCTTGACGATGACAACGGTCAGGCCGGCCGGAGCCATGTTCTTTTGCGCGCCCGCGTAAATCAGCCCGAACTTGGAAACATCTACCGGCTCACTGAGGATGCAGCTGCTCATGTCCGAAACCAGCGGCACATCGCCGGTTTGAGGCAACGTGGTAAAGCGGGTGCCGTAAATGGTGTTGTTCTGGCAGATGTGTACATAGCTGGCCTTAGGGTCGAGCTTTGCGGCGGCAATGTCAGGCAGTTTGGAGAAGTTGTCGGCTTTGCCGGAAGCGACCTCGTTGACTTTGCCATACTTGGTGGCTTCTTTGGCCGCCCTGGTCGAGAATTCGCCGGTTACGAAGTAGTCGGCGCAGCCGCCCTCACCCATCAGATTCATCGGGATGGCCGCAAACTGGGTGGAGGCACCGCCCTGAACCATCAGCACTTTGTAATCGTCCGGGATGCCCATCAGCTCCCGCAAAAGCGCCTCACACTCTTTGATGATCGCATCATACTCAGGGGAACGGTGGCTCATTTCCATAACACTTTGGCCGCTTGAGCCATATTCTACCAGCTCACTTGCGGCGCGCTCCAGCACTTTCTCCGGTAGGACAGAGGGACCGGCTGAGAAATTGTAAATACGTGACACAGGTATAGCCTCCTTTTATTTTGGAAATGGGAAAACGGGAAATCAAGGCAAGGCAGATTTTGCCCGCCGTTTTCCGGCGTTTATCCCTTTTTTCCGAATCTTTCTCATAGTATACCATATCCTAGGAATAAAGCAAATATTGTCCTCATTTTAACGGACATTATTGCTAATTTATTTAACAATGAGTAAAATATTGTGCCGCCGACTTGACTTTTTCCGTCTTTATAGTGTAAATTATGATTATCACACACATACATCGGGTTGTTTTCGGCCTGATTTTTTTAGGGTGTGTTGACACAAATGGGAATGCACGGATTTTGAGTGAATTTTCGAGCATTTCAAGGCGGAGGAGGAAGGAATACTATATGTATTCCGCTGAGACTCTTCGCTGTATGGGCGCTCA
>WRBI01000037.1 GCA_009784625.1 Oscillospiraceae bacterium
CTTAAGGGGGATAAGGCACAGGGTGCCGCCCCCCTTAAGCGGCGTTTTGGTTACTTTGGGGCCGAGGCCAAAGTAACCCCGGGGTATGGGGCGGGTAGCGCCCATTCTTATTCCATCGGAGATACCGATAAAAAGTCCTTAAAGTCCGAAAGGCAAGGACATCGAAGACACATCCAAGCCCCGTACGGCCAAAGTGAAGTACATCGGAGATTCCGATAAAACCCCATAGTCCAAAAGGCAAGGACATCGAAGACACATCCAAGCCCCGTACGGCCAAAGTGAAGTACATCGGAGATACCGATAAAAGTCCGCAAGCCCGAAAGGCAAGAACATCGAAGACACATCGAAGCCATAAACGTCCGAAAGGTAAAGCAACCAAGAATACAAGGACAAAATGTCACACCCCAAACCCCGCTGAAAGCACGTTTGTTCTATCCCGGTGACCAAGCACATATATTTGTGTTAGATCACGTATGGAGGAGAGGGTATCCCTATGGAATTGAATCTTGCGCGGCAAAACATTACCATAAACGAGACCGTTTTTGGGGCAAGCGTAGAACAACCGATCGAGTGTGACGCCTTGTTGCCTGACTATTGCCCCGACATTGTAAAGGTGTTAAAGTGTGCGGCGGTCACACATCTGGATTCCAGTACAGTGAGCGGAAACCGCCTGACCATCGAGGGAATGGCGATCGTACACATCTACTACGCCACCGAACAACATCAAATCCGCCATGTCGAGTACAAAATCCCGTTCGCAAAACAGGTGGAACTGCACACACCGGTCAACCAGCCGGTTGTCAGCGTCACCCCCAGTGTAGACTATGTCAACTGCCGGGCGGTCAATCAGCGGCGGATTGACGTGCGCGGCGCGCTATCCTTTGCCGTCAAAATCATTGACCAAAAGGAGCAGCAGTTTATATCCGACGCGAGCGGGGCCGGGCTTCAGCTGCGGCGGGAAGTGGTCAAAGCCACCGACATATTGGGCCAGAGCCGCAGCGTATTTTCGGTCACCGAAGACCTTGAAATCGGCTACGGCAAAAGCCAGGTGGGCACCGTTGTCCGGGTTGACCACCGGATACGCGCGTTTGAGCACAAAGTCATTTCCGGCAAAGTGGTGACCAAAGGCGAGATGATTCTCCACATTCTCTACCAGCCGCTGGCCGAGGAAGAGAACCTGGAAGTGATGGAATATGCCCTGCCCATCTCACAGATTGTGGACAGTGAACACGCCGATGAAGACTGTATCTGCGACGTTGAGATGTTTGTAGTCAGCTGTGACCTTGCACCCAAGGCAGGGGAGGACGGCGAGTACCGTGCCTTTAGCCTGGATGCCCGGGTTGGCGTAAACATCACCGCCCACAAACACAGTGAAATTCCGGTGGCCGGTGACTGTTATTCGACCCAGTTCGAAACAGCGACAAAGCGTGCGCCGGTTACATTCATCCGGCTGGTTGAGATGGTAAACGAATCGATCTCCCACAAAGTAACCCTTGACCTTCCTGAAGGGGTGGAGCGAATCCTGGATGCCTGGACGGACATCGACACAATGACATGGCGGCAGGAAGCCGGCGCGGTTATGTTGGACCTGCGGATGTCTGTCTGTCTCTTCGCACGGATGGAAAATCGCGAGTGCTTCTACTTTGAACACCCGACCGAGCTGAGTTACACCATTCCGATTTCGCACGACTGCGTCGAGTTCCAGTTTGAGCCGACTGCCGACCTGATCTCATCCAGTTTTAATCTGGTCGGGAAAGACAAGATTGACATCCGCTGTGAGGTTGTGGTCAGGGGCTGTGTCTACTGCACCGTTAAAAGCGAGGCCATACTCGAAATCGCGGTGGATGAAGAAAAGCTGAAGGTCAAAGAACAGAACCGTCTTTACATCTATTACGCCGACGCGGGTGAGCGGGTCTGGGATATTGCCAAACGCTACAACACTGCCGGGACCGCCATCTGGGAAGAAAACAACATTGAAGATGACCTGCTGCCCGAAAAGCGGATGCTGTTAATTCCCATCGTGTAGCCGACCGCTGCTATTTTCTCATTCCTATTTTCTAACTACTACAAGGGGGTTCTGTTCATGGAACAACGCAATATATACGCGGATATTTCCCGGCGAACCGAGGGGAATATCTACATAGGCGTGGTCGGCCCGGTTCGTTCAGGCAAATCCACATTCATCAAACGTTTTATGGAAAACCTGGTCATCCCGAATATCGAGAATGACTTTGCACGCGACCGGGCGGTGGATGAACTGCCGCAGTCCTCCGGCGGCAAGACCATCATGACCACCGAGCCCAAGTTTATCCCCGAAGAAGCGGTACACATCCAGTTGGCCGAAAACGCCGGGATGAATGTCCGGCTGATCGACTGCGTTGGCTATATCGTACCCAGCTCACTTGGTTACATCGAAAACGAACAGCCGCGCATGGTGAACACCCCTTGGTTTGAAGAGGCGATCCCGTTTAATACAGCGGCTGAGATCGGCACTAGAAAAGTCATCACCGATCACAGCTCAATCGGACTGGTGATCACAACCGACGGCTCGATCTCCGACATCCCGCGCGCCGAGTACGAAGAAGCTGAAGAGCGGGTAATAAACGAACTCAAAGAGATCAACAAGCCGTTTGCCGTTCTGCTCAACTGCGTCAACCCGAGCGTAGCCCAGTCGCGGGAACTCAAAGCGGCGCTCGAAGAAAAATACGGGGTGCCGGTGGTGGCCACCAGTTGTCTGGATCTGGACGAAGACGATATTCGAGAAGTACTGCGCAGTGTGCTCTACCAGTTCCCGGTCAAAGAAGTCAGCGTGGATATCCCCAGTTGGATCAGCGCGCTTGAAAAGAGCCACTGGCTGAAAACCAGCGTGTTCGGGCATATTCAGGCCGCGGCCAAAGTGGTCGCCCATGTCCGGGATGTGGAGGGCGCGTTTGCCGCCCTGACCGAGTGTGAACACATCGGCGATCATCGGATTGAGGACATCGATCTGGGCCGAGGCAGTGTGCGGATGAACATCACGGTTCCGGCCGACCTCTTCTATAAAATCCTGGGCGAGGCCACCGGGATTGAGATTGACGGAGAATCCGGCTTGATGCCCACCATGATCGAGCTTGCCCGAATCAAGCGGGCGTACGACAAGATCAGCGCGGCGCTTGAGGAAGTGTCGGCCACAGGTTATGGGATTGTCATGCCCGGGCTGGAGGAGCTGACGCTCGAAGAGCCGCAGATCGTCAGCCAGGGCGGAAAGTATGGGGTAAAGCTGAGGGCAAGCGCACCGTCAATACATAACGGGGGTATCAAACAGAAGTATAAAGCAAAAAGCCCACCAGCTGGTGGGCTTTTTTGTCACCTTTATTTTGTGCTTAACTTTTCAAACAAGTCGGCAGCTACCCCCAAAGCGGCGGCGGCTTTGTAGTCCCGGTCAAACATTTCAGGCGTGACTTCTTTGATTAACTCGGACAGATATTCCCCGTCCTTGGCCGCCTCACTTTGTGTCGGATTTTTGCCGGTCATATACGCTTCAGCCTGTGTCACGTGAATGGGCGTGGGCGAGATCGCGCCGGCAACCAGCTCGAACCGGGCGATGTTTCCGGCTGTGTCTAAATCCAAAATAGCCGCAAGCCCAATCCGTGAGATGGTCAGCGCTTTGCGGTAACCCAGCTTGACAAACGCGCTCCTCGCGGTCGGCGAAGCGGGCTTGGGGATGATAAACCGCAGAATGGCCTCGTTATAAGCCAGCGAAGTCTTGTTCGGGCCGAGAAAGATGTTTGCGACTGCTTCTTTGCGAAGTGTGCCGTCCGGGCAGGCGATCTCGGCCTGCGCTTCCAGCAGGTTCCAGACAGGCATCAGGTCACCGGCGGGGGAGAGGTTCATCAGGTTGCCGCCCAGTGTTGCGCTGTTCCGGATCTGGACAGCCCCCACATCGGCCGCGCTGTCTGCCAATGCGGCGTAGTAGCCGGTCATGAGCTCGCTGGCCGCAAGCTCGGCCATAGTGGCCATCCCGCCCAGCGAAAGGCCGTCCGGCGTTTTTTGGATGCCGCGCAGTTCAGCAATCCCACCCATGTAGAGCAGTGCGGACGGCTTGAAGCTGCCCATCTTCAGCCGGATGATCAAATCGGTGCCGCCGCCGATGATTTTATCTTCGGGTTTAAGCGACTTGAGGGCATCGAACAGCTCAGTCATGTTTTTTGGTGTGTACGCTTTTGTTTGCATTACCGCGCGCCCCCCATCTCTTTGGCGGCACGCTGTACCGCGCGGATAATCTGATGATAACCCGAACACCGGCAGATGTTCCCGGCCAGCGCCGTGCGGATATCCGCCTCTGTCGGCGCGGGATTTGTCAACAGCAGCGCGTATGCCGACAGGATCATGCCCGGCGTGCAGTATCCGCACTGGATGGCGGTTTCTTCTACAAACGCGTTTTGCAGGACGCTGAGTTTGCCCGCCTCACCCAAACCCTCGATGGTAGTGATTTTTTTGCCGTTAAGCTGTGCGGCAACCGTCAGGCATGCGTGTGACGCTTTGTCATCGATCAACACAGTGCACGCGCCGCACTCGCCCTCGCCGCAGCCCTCTTTACAGCCGGTCAGGTCTAATTCATCTCGTAAAATGTCAACCAGGCGCGCATCGGCCGAAACTGCCAGAATACGGGGCTTGTCATTGACTGTAAAGTTTAGTTCCATGCGATACCTCCGTTGGCTAGATGGGCGACAATCCGGTCCGGGGTCAGTGGCAGGTGGTTGAGGTTTGCGCCCAGCGCGTCGTTGACCGCACCCACAATGGCCGGAACCACCGGCACAATCGCCAGTTCACCGATGCTCTTTGCTCCATACGGTCCGTCAATGCTGCCATCTTCAATAAATTCGATCTGCACGGTTGGAACTTCCGGGCAGTTGCGCAGGTGGTAATCTTTGAGGCTGGCGGTAAACTTGCCGCTTTTATCGGGCATCATGGCTTCGGTCAGCGCACATCCGGCACCGATTGCCACCGCCCCCTGCACTTGTGCCGCCGTGATTTCGCGGTTGATTACCCGGCCGATATCCTGCACGGCCAGATACTGCTGAATCTCGACCATCCCGGTGTAAGTATCCACTTCCACCTGTGCAAAATGTGCGCCGGTCACCCCGGGGTTTGATTTGCTGATGTATTGATGTGAGACGAACACCTCGCGCTGTTCGGTGTGCATGCTTTTGGCGGCGATTTCGCCAAAGCTTAGACCATTTCCGCCGTTCCGCGGGGACACCACGCCGTTTGCCGCCTCCAATTGCCCGGCGGGGATGTTCAGTAGCAGGCTTGCCCGCGCGATCAGCTCATCCTTTAGTTTGTTGGCGCAGTCCATAGCGGCGCGGCCGGTCACATAGGTTGTCCGGCTGGCAAAACAACCCACATCCAGCGGAGTCTTGTCCGTATCTCCCTCACCCAGCGAGATCTGCTCGATGGGCAATTCAAGCGTCTCGGCGATGATCATCCGCATGGCAACAAGTGTGCCGCACCCGTGGTCGTGCACGGTCATATTGACCAGCACACACCCATCTTCGGCCATTCGCATCTCAACCCCGACAAAATCCTCCCGCCGGGGGAAGTAGCTGTTGCCGTGGCCGCCGCAGCCCACACCAATCCCCCGCCGGAACCGGCCGCCGCGCACATTAAACGTCTTGATCGCCTCTTTTTTTCCGAACCAGTCAAACTTCTCGCGGCCAAGCTCGATGCACGCGCCCGCGCGAATCTCACCGAGCGTTTGGCCGGTTTTGACGTCAATATCACCGGGGAGTGCTGCGTTTTTCAGCCGGATATCGGTCGGATCTAAATGTAAATCTTTGGCCAGTGTGTTAAAGTGGTGTTCGAGCATCATGAACAGCTCAGGCGTGCCCCAGCCGCGAAATGCCCCGGACACCGGCGAGTTTGTACAGACGGCGCGGGCGTTGTAGCGGGCGTGGGGAAAAGTATAAAACCGGAAAAGCTTGCTGCAAATAACGGCGGCGTAATCCTGACTGTTGCTCAGGTATGCCCCGGCGTCAACCGTTACATCGAGATCGATGGAAAGGATTTTGCCGTCTTTTGCAGCGTGGGAAGAGACAGTGCCGTCCATAGCGCAGCGGGTGATGGTGCTGAGCATGGCCTGTTCACGGGTAAAGCTGAGCCGCACCGGGCGGCCTGTGTGCAGGGCGGCGGCCACCGCGACCGGTTCGCACATCCACTCCTGCTTTGAGCCGAACGAGCCGCCCATAGTTGTTTTGACCACCCGCAGCTTGTGGTAAGGAATCTCAAACAGGTCGGCCAGCACCGTGCGCAGGCCGTGTACAGATTGGTTGGGGCTGAAGACCGACACCTGACCGGTACACCGGTCGTAGTCTGCCAGACAAGCTTGGGTCTCCATCGTTACGTGGTTGTGGCGCTCAAGCCGGCAGCCGGTTTGGGTGATGACAGTACCGGAAAGGTCGGGTACTTCGCCGCCCATAATCATTTCCTTAACCGGATAAACATCGCCCTCCGGGTGTATGTCGGCGAGTATCCCGCTTTCCAGTGCCGTTTTGGCATCGGTGGCGAAAGGCAAGGGGTCGATATCCACTTCGATCAGGGAAAGAGCAAGCTGCGCTGCCTGCGGCGTTTCGGCGATCACACAGGCGATTCGGTCACCCACCAGCCGAATCTTGTCGTCAAAGACCCGCTCCTGGTTGCTGAGCTTTTGCCCGTGAATGTTGCGGTAGCGGTTAAACCGCCGCTGTGTGGTGTTAAAGCAGTGCAGGACGTCCACGACCTCCGGCACTGCAAGCGCTTTCTCACAATTGACCGCGCGGACAATCCCGTGAGGGATTTCACTTGTGAGAAGTGCTAAGTGCAGCATCCCGGGCACAGTCATGTCCCCCGCATACTTAGCCCCGCCGGTGGCTTTCCCGACACTGTCGTGAATCGGCAGGCTGGTTCCTATATATTGCAAAACATTCACCCCTTTGGTGTGGAGTACGTGCATAGAATAAACGTGTAATGCTATTGTACATGTGCCGGTGTTCTGTGTCAATTGCGTTTCCAGAAAACATTGGAAACAAAGCGCGTCGACTGATAGCTATTTACAAGTATGGTATATTTATGTTAAAATAATGTGAGTATTATCTTGCACAAAGGGATGTGAGCCAAACCGATGCAGGAAACCTGGGCGGCCATCGCGCTCTATTTTGAAAACCATACGGACGCTTATTTCGCGATGCTGCGCCAGCATATCGGGATCAGCCTTCGCGTCCTTTTCCTGGCCGTTTTGATCGGCGTGTCGATGGGGATTCTGTGTGTTGTCTTCAAGAAACAACAAAAGTATGTGGTCGGCCTCTTCCAGATTTTGCGCATTGTGCCCAGCCTGGCTGTTTTGGTTTTGTCTATTCGCTTTTTGGGGATCGGCATGGGTCCCGCGGTTACCGCGCTGGTGTTTCTGGCTGTGCCGCCTATCCTGATGAATACGGTCGCCGGGTTGGAAGAAGTCCCTTTTTTTATGTTGGAGACTTCACACGCAATGGGGATGACCCCATTCCAGGTTTGGGTGCAGGTCCGGCTGCCGCTTGCCTTGCCGCTCATGCTTGCGGGCATCAAAACAGCAATGGTCGAGATTGTGGCCAGCGCAACCATTGCCGCGCTGATCGGCGCGGGCGGCTTGGGTCAAATCATCTTCCAGGGCTTGAGCGTAAGGCGAACCGACCTGCTTTTGATCGGCGGCGTCTCTGTGGCCATCCTCGCCCTTCTGATGGCGTTCTTGATTGATTTGCTTGAGCGCTGGTCTCTTAAACACAAGTATGCGTAAACAAATAAATTTCAATAAGGAGATTATCATGAGAAAGAAACTGTTGAAAGCCGGAAGCCTTGTACTTGCTGTGGTTCTTGTTGTGTCTTTGGCTGCTTGTGCGGGAGGCGGCGGCAGCGGGGGCGGCGACAGCGTCATCAGGGTTGGCAGTAAAGACTTTACCGAAAGCCTGATCGTGGCCGAAATCTATGCCCTTGCCCTTGAGGACGCCGGATTTACGGTAGACCGCACAGGCATGAACCTGTCCAGCGGTCTGGTACACGAAGCCATTACAAGCAATGAGATTGACCTTTATCCCGAATACACAGGCACCGGCCTGTTGACCGTTCTCGGGATGGATTTGATGACCGACCCGATGGAAGTTTATGAGCTGGTCAGCCGCGAATATTACGAGCGTTACCAGATCACTTGGCTTAACTTTACAACCGCGCACAACGGCCAGGGAATCGCAATCCGCACACCGGTTGCCCAGGAACTCGGCATCAGAACCATCTCGGATTTGCAACCCCATGCGCACACACTGCGCTTTGTCTCGACTGCCGAATTTCTTGACCGCGGCGATGGTTTGCCCGCGATGGTCGCGGCCTACGGCCCCTTTGACTTTGCCAGCGTGGACATCATGGGCGGCGGCGCGAGGTACGAAGCCCTGCGCACAGATGCGGCCGACGTCAGCGTTGCGTTCACCACAGACGGCCACCTTTACAACGAACACTACTACACCCTGCTTGTTGAAGATATCGTGATCTGGCCGCCCTACAACCTGATCCCGATTGTTCGCAACGACGCTCTCGAAGCCAATCCCGGCATTGCCGAAGCGCTCAACCGTTTGGCCCCCCACTTCACAACCTACGCGCTGTTGACCCTTAACTCACAGGTTATTGTCTACGGCCGCGATATCGAAGAAGTGGCCCGGGAATTCTTTGAGTCGGTAGGGTAACAATGGGCGAAAACACAACGACAGCGATCGAATACCAAAACGTCTACAAGCGCTTTAAAGATGCGGATTACTATGCCGTCAACAATGTCGACCTGACCATCAACGAGGGTGAGTTTATCACCATTTTAGGCTCGTCCGGCTCTGGAAAGACGACGCTTTTGAAGATGACCAACCGCTTATATGACCCGGATTCGGGCAGTATTACCCTGTTTGGCGAAAACATCCAGCAGGCGGACGTCGTGCAGGTGCGGCGGAAGATCGGTTACGTCATCCAGCAGGTTGGCCTTTTGCCCCATATGACCATCGCCAGGAACATTGGCATTGTGCCAAGGCTTTTAAAGTGGGATAAAGAGCGGATTGATGCGCGCGCGCGGGAGCTGCTTGCTTTGGTCGGGCTTGAGCCGGATACGTTTATCAAGCGGTATCCATCCCAGCTTTCGGGTGGCCAGCAGCAGCGTGTCGGGCTTGCCCGCGCGCTGGCTGTCGACCCCAAGGTTATGCTGCTCGACGAGCCTTTTGGCGCGATTGACGCGATCAACCGCCTCAACTTGCAGGATGAGCTCAAACGCCTGCACGGCGGGCTTAAAAAGACGTTCCTGTTTGTCACCCACGACATCAACGAAGCACTTAAGCTGGGCACAAGGGTGATTGTCATGAACAACGGCCAGGTCTGTCAGTTTGATACCCCCGCCAATATTGTGCGAAACCCGGCCGACGGATTTGTCGAGTCCCTGATCCACTCCTGCCGGGAACAGGAAAAGCTTTGGGAAGGACTTGCGTAACGTGGAATTCTTTGATTTCGCACAGCGAAACTCCAGCTTGCTGATTAGGGCGCTCAACGAACACTTACAAATGGTTTTGATCGCGCTTGCGCTGTCAGTTCTTTTGGCGGGGGCGCTTACCGTTGTGGCCATGTTCTTCAGGCGGGCGGGGAAAATTCTCAACTATGTGTTCTCGATCGTCTACTCCATCCCGAGTATCGCACTGTTTGCTTTGATGATCCCGGTGATGGGGCTGGGGCGGACGACCGCGATCACTGTGCTGGTCTTCTACAATCAGTTTATCCTGCTTCGCAATTTTATCACCGGGCTCAGTGAGGTAGATCCGGCCATAGTCGAGGCCTCCACCGGGATGGGGATGACCCGTACACAGGTTATTTTCACTGTGCGCGTACCACTGTCTCTCAAGGCAATCTTTGTCGGGATTCGGCTGGCATTGGTCTCGACCATCTCGATTGCGGTCATCGCCGCGTTTATCGGGGCCGGCGGCATTGGGCTCCTGGTAACCATCGGGCTGGAGACCGGCAACAACAACCGGGTGCTCTGGGGGGTTGTGCTCTCAGCCGGGCTGACCATCATCACCAACGCGATATTGGTCTTCATTGAAAAGCGAGTCGCGTTTACAAAGTAAGACATAGTCACAAGGCGCTCTTCCCGCTGTCCGGGCAGGGCGCCTTTTTTTGCGTCCGCAGTCTATTCCCCGTTGACACGGCATAGGATTAAGCAGAAAGGCGGTGGACAAGATGAGCGATCAAAACGCACTGTCTGCGCTGCTTATAGAGGTCAAGCTGTCGGTCAACCGCCGGCTTTTTGAAAAAGGCCGCATAACCGAAGAAATGTACATAAAAGCCAAAGAGCGAATCATAAAGCAGGCAGCTCAGTGCGCAGCCGCCCACAGATAACTCCTGTGGGAAAAGAGATGGGGGTGCAGATATGGATTTGTATCACACGAGAATCGAGCTGAACAAAGGAAAAACCATTTACGACCTGCCTTTGCGTGTTACATATTACGCCAGAGTCTCTACCGAAAAAGACGAGCAAGCGCACTCTCTTAAGAATCAGATTGTGTACTATAGCGGCTTGATCGCCCGAAATCCCAGCTGGGTGTATGTGGACGGATACATAGACGAGGGTTTGTCCGGGACAAGTGTGCGGGGCCGTGAAAGCTTTCTGAGAATGTTAGCCGACGCGCGCGCCGGCAAGTTTGATTTTATTGTCACCAAAGAGATCAGCCGGTTTAGCCGCAATACCCTGGACAGCATCCGATACACCCGAGAGCTTTTAGAAAACGGGGTGGGTGTGCTCTTCCAGTCGGATAATATCAACACCCTGCTGCCGGACAGCGAGCTGCGTCTGACCATCATGTCCAGCATCGCGCAGGATGAAGTCCGAAAGATTTCTGAGCGGGTCAAGTTCGGTTTTAGGCGGGCGATTGACAGCGGGATCGTGCTGGGCAACGCGAAAATATGGGGCTACGATAAATCGGACGGCAAGCTGATCATAAACGAGAAACAAGCCGAGGTTGTGCGGATGATCTTTGTGCTTTACGCTACCCAAAAGATGGGGATGCGCGCCATCAGCCTCGAACTGGCCGCCCGCGGTCATCTCAACAGCAACGGCAACCCACTCTCGTTTACCACAATAAAGAATATTATCTTAAACCCCAAGTACAAGGGATACTACTGCGGCCGGAAGACAGACAAACAAGATTACCGGGCAGACAAGCGCAAAGTCTTGGACAAAGGTGAGTGGGTGACCTACAAAGACGAAGAAAATGTGCCGCCCATCGTCAGCGAAGAGCTGTGGGAAAAAGCCAACCGAATCCTCGCCGGCCGCAGCGAGAAGATGTCAAGCGAAGATAAAACCAGCTACCAGAACAAATATGCTTACTCAGGTAAGATTACCTGCGCCGCGCACAGCTGCAGCTACCAGCGCGGGCTTTTCCGGTATTCAAGCGGCAATAAAGAGGTTTGGCAGTGTAAAGAGTATATTGCCAAGGGAAAGGCGGGCTGCACATCACCTTTGCTCTACACCGCCGAGCTGGATCAAATTATTCGCGAATGTTATGCCGCGGCGGTGCCCGACAAATCTGAGATCACTCGCGATCTTACACGAATTTATTCGTCATTATCGCAGAAGTCCACCGCAAAGCAAGAGATTGCCAAGCTCAAGGCTGAGATGAATGAGACCGCGAAGCGCAAGGACAAGCTGCTCGACCTGGTCATTGCCGGTAAGCTGACCGAGGACGAATTCGAGAGCCGCAACAACGCGTTCAACGCTGATGTTGTAAATATTGAGGCCCAAATCGTCAGGCTGACGGCCGGTGAGCGCACCAGCGCCGAGATTGTACAGAACATCGAGACATTGCGCGAAGCCATCGCGAGTGAGCTGAATTTTTCCGGCGGATTTGATAACCCGGTCATCGACTGCCTGCTCGATCGGGTGGAAGTACGGGAAAGAGACAGGGGAGGCAAAATTGAAGTCAAGGTGGCGCTCAAAGTTATGGGCGGCTGCTTTGAATATCGGATAGACAGGGAGCGGGGGCGCACTTCTGTTTGTTGCGCATCACACACATGATGAGAGCCGATATTACCACAGAGATATTACAATACAAAATGATGGTATATTTCAAGAAGGAAAGAGGCGTTGTGAATTTTAAGGTTAAATACTTTCTATGCGCATAGTAACAGCCATAAATTTATCACGGAACACCCGAGTTGCGCTGTTGGCATGTAACTTGGGTGTTTTGCGCCGAGCTTACAAGTTTCGCTTGACAGATTATTATAATCAAGATTATAATAATCTTGATTATATAAATGGGGGGTGACGCATCATGTTCATCGGCAGGCAAAGTGAGTTGCAATACCTGGAAGAGAAATACAACGCTCCGGGGGGGCAGCTCGTAGTGCTGTACGGACGCAGGCGTGTTGGAAAGACCGAAACCTTACGGAAATTCTGCGAGGGCAAAAGCCATGTATTTTACTCCTGTACCGAAAGTCCTGATGAGCTTCAGCTAACCGCCTTTAGCGAGCGCATGTTGCAAAAGGGGTTGCCCGCCGCGCGATACATCAAGCGCTTCGCGGGCTGGGCGGAAGCGCTGGGCGGCATATCCGAGCTTCCTGCGGATGGGAAAAAGCTGCTTGTCATTGATGAGTTTCCCTATATGGTAAAGGGCAACACCGCGATTCCCTCACTTCTGCAAAATCTTTGGGATGAGGGCATTAAAGACGCAAATGTAATGATTGTTCTGTGTGGCAGCGCAATGTCATTTATCGAAAAAGAGATTCTGGCCGAAAAAAATCCTCTATATGGACGCGCGACCGGAATCCTCAAAATGACCGAAATGTCTTTTTACGATGCCATTCAGTTCGTTCCCAGTTACAGCGCCTTAGACAGGATCGCGGCTTTCGCGATCCTGGGGGGTATCCCGCATTACCTGAAACAGTTTGATGATGCGCTTCCCCTGGGTGAAAACATTCGCAAAAATATCTTGTCTCGCGGTAGTATTTTATACAGTGAGGTTGAATTTCTCATGCGGCAGGAGTTGCGCGAAACAGCCATCTACAACGCGATAATCGAGGCGGTCGCGTTGGGAAACACCAAGCTAAACGATATTTACCAAAAGACGCAGATTGAAAAGACCAAGCTGAGTGCCTACCTGAAAAGTCTGATTGACTTAGGGATTTTGCGCCGGGAGTTTCCTGTGTCAGATGGCGTGAAAGAGCAAGCGAATGTTCAGCGCGGCCTATATGGCGTAACAGATAACTTCTTTCGCTTTTGGTATGCGTTTGTGTTTCCGAACCTGTCTGAGCTTGAAGCAGGGGACAGCGCCGGTATCTGGCAGTATGTTGTGGAACCGGCGCTTGATGAATACATCTCGCGAATATTCGAGGATATCTGTCGGCAATATCTTCGTGAACAAAATCGCAAAAAAGCGCTGCCTTTCTATTTCACCAAAATCGGGCGCTGGTGGGACAAGGCAAACGAAATTGACATTATGGCGATTGACCCTAAGAAGCAGCACTTTTTAATCGGGGAGTGTAAGTACAAAAACAGCGCTGTCGCTCTTGCAGAGCTAACGGCGCTGCGGGAAAAATGGCGCCCGAAAAGCGACAAGAACAAGCTTCACTATTGCCTTTTTTCTAAGAGTGGCTTTACGGATGAGGTAGTGCGGGTGTCTAAAACAGACGGTATTATGATTGCAACGGCGGAAGATGTGGTGCGAGGGTGTTTATGAGAGACGAAGACAATGGTGAGTTGAGCAAAAAGCCAGGACAAAGGAAAGCCGACATAAATCAGGCTAACAGCATGGACAAACAGCGCGGTTCATGCCAACGTTAGATAGCATTTCATTTGAGTAATGGCCCCCGGAGAAGCCGGGGGCCATTACTCTTGTAACAGATGATAAATTCTCTTTTAATCCCACTAAAGCCCTAGTTGCGGGAAAATGCAGTTGTCAGCAGACACTTTTCCAATTACTCACCGAACCGGTTGGCCAGGGCAGTCGGATCACTGATATAGCGGCTGGCAATATTGATAAACTCACGCCCAAACCTTTCGATATGGTCCTCCCAGATCGGTTCCACGGCGGCCAGAAAAGTATCCAAATCAACCTGGTTTATTTGGGTACCGGAAGCAGCGATCTCCCCAAGCTGGGTTACCTCCATATTTCTGGTAAGCTCACCCTGGTATCTGGCCGCGGCGACAGCGCTTTCCAAAAGGATTTGCTGATGTTCGGCGGACAGCGCGTTCCAAAAATCGGTTGAGGCAATCAATGGGGCACTGGAGAACATATGGCTGCTAAGGGAAAGATAGTCCTGCACCTCAAAGAGCTGCGAAGCATAGATGTTCCCGAGGGGATTATCCTGCCCGTCAACCGAACCATCGGCCAGCGCGGCGTACAGTTGGCCAAACGGCATACTGATGGACGCAGCACCCAGCTCTTCATACATGAACAGGTTGGTGGCGATCTGGGGGCTGCGCATCCGCAAGCCAACCATGTCAGCCGGCGTCTCAATCGGCCGCACACTATTGGTAAAATGACGCAGGCCGTTTGTGTAAAAGGACAGTACTTTTCCGCCATGGGGTTCAATGATATTGTCCGCGACCCAATCACCCAGTTCGCCCTCGTAGGCCGCCCAGGCATCGTCATAGTTGGTGAACACAAAGGGAAGGGATTCCAGGTTGGCCAGGTCAGTCATGGTATGCCAGAGTCCCCATATTGTAATGAGTGCGACATCAACCTGGTTGTCATTGACCATGCTGAGAAGCGCCCCGTCACCGCCTACGCTTTCATTCCCGAATACCTCTGCGACCAGAGCCCCGCCCGAGCGGGCCGCGACCTCTTCTTGAAAACGCAGGATCCCCAAATGGATCGGGTGGGCGTAGGCAGCCTGATGGGCTACATGGAAGACGATCACACCGTCTTCCCGTTCGAAAAAGGTAAGTTGCTCCGGTTCCGGTGCGTCTACATTTGAAACGGCCGGTGCGGACACGGAACCGGCATCTGCCAGCGCGGATGTACCTGAAGTAATGGGGATTGCGGCAATCGCCGCGGCATCCAGCCTCGTACTCTGGGGCAGATTCTCCCGGGATCTTACAACACCGCTGTTGCAGGCCGACAAACCAACCAGCACGGTCAACGCCAATATCAAAGTCAGCAGTTTTTTCATCTATGGTTCTCCTCACGTTCGTTGTATTTTTCGGTGCCGCGATTACCCGCAAGCTTTGAAAGGTTGCCTGCTAAGGCTTATTCACTGTGAAATATCCAACAAGCTCTTGAAGCACCGCAGCTTGCTGGTCAAGCTCATGGGCAGCGGCAGCGGCTTCTTCGGAAATAGCGGCATTGCTTTGCGCAATGTTGGAGATATTCTTCAAACCGGCGCCAAACTGCTTGATTGCATCCGCCTGATTTTGAGAAGCGCTGGAGATATCACCGACAATATCACGCACCTGGTTTGCGTTTTCTACAATCGCGTCCAGAGACTCCGCCGTTGAGTGAGCGATTGTCGAGCCGGTTTCTACCCTGGCATTGGAGCTTTCTATTAGCGCCGTTGTTTCGGCGGCAGCCTCCTGGGTTCTGGTTGCAAGCGCGCCTACCTCATCCGCTACCACGCTAAAGCCTTTGCCGTGCACCCCGGCCCGGGCGGCCTCTACCGCGGCATTCAGCGCAAGCAGGTTTGTTTGGAACGCAATGTTCTGAATGGTTATGATAATCTTGGAAATATCGCTGGACGCCCCTTTGATATCCTGCATCGCCTCCAGCGTTTGCTTCATTGCGTCATTGCCCTGGTGGGCGTTTTCGGTGGACTTACGGGAAAACTCGTTGGCCCTGTTGGCGTTTTCGGCATTGTGCGCGGTTTGCTCGCTGATCATTTGAACAGAATCATTCAGCGCTTCAACAGAGCTGGCCTGGGTAGAGGCCCCGCTGGCCAGATCGTTGGCACTGGCCGAGATTTGATCGGCGCCGGCCAGTACCTGGTTGGCGGCTATAGAGATGTCCGACATGGTGCGGTGGAGCGTTTCGGTAATATGGTTGATCGAGCTTCTCATCTCGGCAAAGCTGCCCAGGTATTCGCGGTCGATTGACTGGGTCAGGTCGCCTTCAGAAATAGCTGTTAGTTTTTGCCGCATCTCAACTATGTAGCCGGAAAGGGCGTCGCTTGTGTTGTTGATGGCCTGTGTGAGCTGGCCGATCTCATCGTTGGCACTGTACGACAGGTTTGCGTTGAAGTTGCCCAAAGCCATTTCAGAAGCGGCGTCTGCCACCTGCTTAACCGGCCTGAGGATTGAGCGGGTGATAAGGTAGCTCAAGATAAGAAAGACGATCAAAGCAACCAGGCAAATGTAAAAAATGGTGATTCCGGCGTTGCGCTGAACAAGCCAGACCTCGTCGGATTTTTGCTCAACCAACTCATAGTACCGTGCGCCCAACGCTTGCAGATGACGGATGGATTCCGCGGCAAGCGGCAGTACGCTTTCATACAGATCGCTGCGCAAAAAGGCGATATTGATCAGCCCCTGCCTGTAATCCTCCAGAAGGTCGTACAGCTCACGGGTGGCGGCGTGCATATTGGCATTGGAGACATCCAAAAGGCCAATCAGGCGGTCGATCTCGTCATCCTGAATCCAGGTGGCGTTTGGGCTGTTTCGCCAAATGCCGTAGGCGCTGTGTTCAGGGTATAAAGAGCCTGAAAATTCCGACTGAAATACGATGGCGTAGGTCAGTTCATACCGCCAAATGTGCAGGTCTTCCAGCACCTCATGGGCAGAGGCGTCCAGGGCCACCAGCACATCCAGATCCCAGGACATATCCTGTACCCGTTGTATGGTGTAGTAGTTGAACCCCCCTAAAACAACTGCCAGTAGAAAGATGCAAAGTAATCCGCCCACGATGCGTGTTTTTAGCTTCATTTGTCCTGCTCCTTGGTTTTGTTTTTTTATGTATACTTTCATAATCTGAGACTTGCCACAGTAAACACCTTGTTGCAAAAAAACGGCCACCTTACCCAGCTAGGTAAAACAGCCGCCTTAAATTAGTCATATCCGACTTTGTCACATGACAAAACTCGCTTGTAAATTATGGAGAATACCAAACTTATCACTGTTTTATTATAACATACCTGGGCGGGAGATTCAAGGCTTTCAACACTATTTTTGTCGTTTTTTACTTAACATTATTTGGGAGCGCTGCTTTGTAAAAAAACATCACCTCCCCAGTTATGGGGAAGTAGTGGATGAGTTAGTCGTTTTGCACGCGAAAGGTAAACCTGCCATTGAAGGGGATATCCCAGAGGCTCTTGAGGCCAAGACGACAAGTCAGCCGGAGTAGGAGCGCAAATCGCAGTGCTAATCCAAAGCCTGCAAGCATAAAATCTTAGTGAGGTGAGATGGCAATGACAAGCACTACATATGATCGCCCTGCGCTTTTGTTACAAAAACCAACCGCTTTGAATTGCCGGACATCTCATTCGGCGGTTGTTGAAGACCTTGCCTTTGTACACTGGCAGCACCACGCAAACGAAAAAGCTTATGCCAATAAGCTGATAACCAAACCCATGTACGAGTTTGCGCGGGACGAGCTGCGCAAGTCCATTGACCAGCTTTCAAAAATATGTTATAGTGATTTCGAAAATAGGTGATACCAGTGGATTTATTGAAAACCAGACGACTGTTGGACAGCGGCAAGACGATTTTCGACTTGCCGCTTCGAGTCGTTTATTACGCCAGAGTCTCAACCGACTCCAAAGAGCAGCTAAATTCATTGGAGAACCAGATCACATATTACGATGACTACATCAAGTCTAATGATAATTGGATTTTTTGTGGCGGCTACATTGATGAAGGGCTTTCCGGCGCCAGTGTGGACAAGCGTGAAGATTTTTTGAGAATGATCGCCGATGGCCAAACAGGAAAGTTCGACCTGGTTATTACCAAAGAAATATCGCGCTTTGCCCGTGACACGCTCGACAGCATTGGATACACCCGCCGGCTTCTTGACGTCGGCGTAGGTGTTTTTTTTCAGTCGGACAACATCAACACACTCCACTCAGATTCCGAGCTGCGCCTGACCATCATGGCTTCACTGGCTCAGGACGAGTTGCGCCGCCTGTCCGAACGGGTCAAGTTTGGAATGCGGCGCGCATATGAAAACGGCAAAGTTCTGGGACAAAGCAACATTTACGGCTATAACAAAGAAAACGGCAAGCTGACCATCAATGAAAAAGAAGCGGAATTTATCCGCGAGCTGTTTAATCTTTACGCCGAAGATAAGTATGGTTTTCGCACACTTGTCCGCATCCTCACAGAAAGAGGATTCCGTAACCAAGAGGGCAAAGAATTAAATCCCGGAAGCATCCGGGGGATTCTATCCAATCCCAAATACAAAGGCTACTACCACGGCCGGTTGACCGAGAGCAGCGACTACCGCCGCCAAATTAAAGTTAAGCGGCCCGAGGATGACCGCTTACTGTACAAAGATGAGTCGGTGCCCGCCATCGTCTCTGAAGAGTTGTGGGACAGGGTAAACGCAATCCTCAAGCGGCGGTCAGCAAAATTTTACAATGACGGGTACGGTTCCAATGCCCGATTTGCCTACAGCGGAAAGATCATCTGTGAGGAACATGGAACCCACCACTACCGTAAGGTTTGGAAAGATCGGAAAATTCCGGCTGAGAGTTGGTGCTGTAAAGTTTATTTGGCAAAGGGGCGGGTAGCCTGCCCTACACCACACATATACACGAGGGATTTAGACGCCATACTGGAATACATCGGCAGCGACCTGCTCATCAACAAAGACCGGTATCTGCAAAGCGTGGACAACCTCATTGCCCTTTACAAGCAGTCTGACAAAGGGGGGGGAGACTTCTCACAGCAGATTGTCAAGATCGTCAAGGAAATCGAAAAGACCAAGAAAAAGCAAGATAAGATTCTGGACTTGTATACGGAAGACCGCCTGGAGAAAGAGGATTATCTGGAAAAGGACAGCCTCCTGAAATCGGAGGTTTCGCGACTCAACCAAAAGCTGGCTGCACTAAAAGAGGAGCAGGCCCAGACAGCCGGCGCAGGAGATACCTTGGCACAAGTGCGACAATTCTTTGACACCCTTGCCAACCGGGGAGACAATGCGCTGGAAATCGCTGGAGAAATGCTTGAAAGCGTGACAATCCTCAAGGGCAGCACCCAGAAAGATATGAGAATCCGTATCACTATGCGCTATGGCGCGGTCATACCGTGTGCAGTTGTACAACCTGTCAGTTTGTATGGCAAAACTGAAATATCCCCCATTGTTGGCAGTGAAAAACAAAGCGAGGAGCTGGTCATGTTCCTGCTCAACGATTTTGCCGAGAATCCCGAAAAGATTTGGAACTCGAACATCTTTGGCACTTCCCTCCACCAATTGGTCAATGAGGGGCTGCGCAACAAGCTTTACCGGATGCCGGCTGACGCGCGAATCAAGCTGCAAGAGACCATCGAGCGAATCATCAATGAGGGTTGCAGCGGATTGGTTTGTATCATACTTTAACGGGCAGAGCAAAAAGACAGCCGCTTCGGTTATTGAGGCGGCTGTCTTGATTGGGTTGCTTTTAGGCAGGGCTTTTCCCAACTCGTCCTTGATAAACTGGATTTTCGGCAATGAGTATGGTACAATTAGCGGCAGTGTAATTCAGTTTAACACATTGCTCAGCTTTAGTGTGGGCGGCATGATAAATTTATTTTTCAAACATTGACGTGATAGGGAGGAGTCGAATAATGGGGTATGAGTACAGCATTGTTCTGGAAAACGGCGAATACCCAAACGCCGTTCAAGCATTAACTGAAGCCTTTCAATCATTTTCAGCGCAATATGTTGTAGAAGTTGATAACAATGGATTTTCTTTGATGTGTTCCGAAGATAAAAAATGGCCGGACAGTATGCAAATTATAGTCCGAACCGCCGATGAATACACCTATGCCGTGCCAAAAGATACACAATATCTTTATTGCCTGTTTTATATTGGTGGAGATGAGGCATACAGAGCCATGGAGCTTATAAAATCTACGCTATGCCGTTTAGAATATGCGTTTGAAATGGATGACTTGTAAAAAATCATGCCGATCAGAGAACGCAACTATTCAGCACAATGCCGTGTAACAAACTGCAAACGCCCACCGCGTAATAATCCAGACTGGTAGAAGTGTAGCAAGTATCCACAAGGCAGGGGTTTTCACGCCCTGCCTTTTTTATGTCAAACCCGGATTGCCAACTGTGTGATCCCCCAGCCAAGCACAAAGCAGGCCGGAAAAGTCACCGCCCAGGCAAAGGCAATTCCGCCGACGGTGGAGCCGTCCACCCGGTCGTCGCCCATCGCGGCCCCCGCACCCATCATGGCGGTGGTTTTAGTGTGGGTGGTGCTGACCGGAATACCCAATAAGCTGGCGGCCAGCAGGCAGCCCGCCCCGCCAAGATCGGCGCAGACGCCCTCCGGTTTGCCCAGTCTGACCATTTGTGACCCGACCAGGCGGACAATCCGCCCGCCGCCCAAAGATGTGCCCAGCGCCATAGTCAATCCACAAAGAAGCAGGACCGCCAAATGATCGCGGGGATTGATCGCGCCGGCCGGATATCTCCCTCTCGCGTACAGGTCGGCCAGGATAAAGATGGCCACAAACTTTTGACCGTCCTGCGCGCCGTGCATGAAGGCCATCCCGCCGGCCGCGAAAATTTGAAACCGCCCCAGCGTTTTTTCGCGCAAAGCGGACAGCGGTCTGCCCAGTAATTTGCAGAGCAGCCACCCCTGCCCGTAACCCAGCGCAACCGAGAGGACAAGCCCGGCGGCTACCTTTCCCCACGCAGACAGGCTTACCGAGCCGCCCAGCGCGAGCGCCGCCCCGGTCAAAGCAGAGATCAGCGCATGACTTTCGCTCGTGGGTATCCCAAACCACCAGACAGCTACCGCAAACAAAATGATGGATGCCATCGCTCCGAAAAGTGCGATCAGCGCGGCATGTGGGTCACCGCCAAAGTTGGCCAGAGAAAGGACAGTCTCAGCCACCCGCCCGCCAATCAGATAGCTGACCAGCAGCCCGATCAGATTGCAGACCCCGGCCATCCAGGCGGCCGCCCGGTAGCGCATCGCCCCGGTAGACACCGCGCACGCGATTGCGTTGGGTGCGTCTGTCCATCCATTTACAAACACAACCCCGACAATCAGGGCAAGAACGATTCCCTCCGCCATGCTTCACCTGCTTATATTTTTGTACATGTATACGCGGGGGACAGGCGGATCATTCGCCCGGATATGTCAAAACCCTTGACATAAAGCGAAAAAAGAACTATACTTGGCTGGTGTATGGTCATCCGCGCTGCACATTAATTTTTTATACCAGTAATCATATATATAGCGACTAATACAAATAGTAAACTCGGAACACAACAATAAATGTGAGGTATCGACCAATGAAAAAACCGATCGCCACCATCACCATGAAAGACGGCCGCAAGCTGGTACTTGAACTTTACCCCGAGATTGCGCCCAACACAGTCAACAATTTTATCGATCTGGCCAACAGCGGGCAGTATGACGGGCTGACCTTTCACCGGATTGTCAAAGATTTTATGATTCAGGGCGGGTCGCCAAATGGCAGCTGCGCGTCCGCGTCGGCCTTTAACATCAAGGGTGAGTTTGCGAACAACGGCATTGAAAACAACATCTCACACAAAGCCGGGGTGATCTCAATGGCGCGGGCCGGCCACCCGGACAGCGCATCCACCCAGTTTTTTATTATGCACGGGGACGGCGAGTTTCTGGACGGCCAGTATGCCGCGTTCGGCAAGTTGATCGAAGGGGCCGAACTGCTCAAAGAACTGGGCAATGTGCCCACCGCGAATACGCAGGACAACCCGCCGCTTGAGCCTGTACTCACCAAAGACATCCGGGTAGAGCCGGGGGACTGGAAAGCCGAAGAGCCCAAGCGGATCATCCCGCCCATACGCTAACTGGCAGACCGCTTTTACACCAAGCGCTTGTGCGGCCATAGTCGTCTGGAGCAAGACGGCTACAGGGGGGATTCTATGAAGAAAGTGTTGCGATTTGGCTTTGTCTCGCTTTTTGTTTTCGCCCTTGCGGGCTGTGCCTCGTTTATGGAGCAGGCGCAGATGGCTCTTGAGCAATCGGGAATGATAACCACAAACAGCGCTGGAGAAGATGACGAATACTGGCTGGAAGAGCCGGAACTGCACGACCCGCGAGCCGGCTTGTCGGTCGGTCCACACGCGCATATCCGTGGGCGGCTGGAGGGCGCGTTCTATTTTAACGATTTTGCCGACTTCGTCTTTATCCCGCCCGAAGGCTGGGTAAGCACGCTAAACACAGACGAGCAGTACGAGCAGGACGGTGTTGACCTTGTCTCGACCAGCCCTGACGGTGACGCGACGGTGACCATTCTCTTTTCGACGATATATCCCGGAATGAGCGATGAGGAATACTTGGCCGAACGCCTTACTGTTCTACAAGAAGATGGGTTTTCCGGCCAGTCTTTCGGGAGCATAACCCTTGAGCCCTACCCGTACTATGCGGCCACATTCCAGACAGACGACGGTCACCGCCGGGTACACATCCGAATATTGGAGGATGCGGCCATTACCATAACTTTTGACTCCCCTGAGCCGGCCGACCTTGACCTGTTCGGCATCTGGTTTGCCTAAAACGGTACAACCCTCCGCGGCAAGCGGAGGGTTGTACTTTCTGTCAGGTTAAGTTTTCGCAATATTTTTTTGACCGCCGGCCACAAAGCAGAGCATTCCGATGAACAACGCAACGTTCAAGATAAATGGCAGACGGCGATCCATGTTGGAGAGATACCCGGCCAGCACACCGAACGGGCTGGCGATGGCCAGCGCAACCACGTCAAAAAAACTATAAATCCGCATTCGCTCTTTTGGACGCACCGAGTGGATTGCCATTATATCCAGCCGGGGGAGGAAAAGCGCGGCGGCGCAGGCTTCTATCACGATGTAAACCGACAGCCAGATCATATTTTCAGGCGGCGAGCCAAGCAGCAGCAGGTGTGCCGCGATATAAGCGGCCAGCCCGGCAAACATCACTTTTCGCGGTGAAAAAACACTCAGCCTGTGCGCAATGACAAAGAAAGAGAAGAGCATAACTGCCGAGCGAAAAACCGGGAAATATGCCAGAAAGTAATCGGGCATCCCCAGTGACTGGGTGGCGAACAGGGCGAAAAATGTACCCGAGATCAGCTGTGTTACCCCAACCAGTGCGTAGAGCAGGGTCACCCGCAGCATCTTTGGTGAGCGTATGACCTGTAAAAAGACGTCCTTGTAACCGAACAGCATGGCGGCGATCGGGATGTCCCTGGTCGCCTCTATCCGCTCGAACCCGCGGGTGGTTTCGGCCGCGAAGAAGAAGACAATCACAAAGTAAGCGGTCATCGAGACAAAAGAGATTAAAAACATCACCCGCATAACCGGTATCACCGTGTACTGCCCGATAAAAACCCCCAGTATGGGAGCAAAAAAGCTGCAAATCATGGCCAAAATATAAAGCCAGTTGATGAGCTTGTCGGTCTTATCTTCATCTTCGGCGTCGTCCTGCCAGAGACATTCGGAGGAGTTCGCGACAATCGCGTCCACCGAGTTGATGACCTGGGCGATCAAAAACCACCAAAAGTTTTGCGAGAAAGCCCAGATCAGACAGGGGATTCCCCAACTGACCAGCCCGCCGATAAAAGTGGTTTTCCGCCGGCCAAACTTGTCGGTGATCACACCGCCTAACAAAGCCATTACCACCTGAAAAACCAACCCGACAGTGAGGATGATCCCGATCTGTATATCATCCACACCCAAGGTGAACATAAAGTAAAACAAAAACGGTGTGTAAAGCGTAAAGGGCAAATTCCAAAGCGGGTCGGCAAAAACACAGGTGCGCTCGTTCCCGCGCAGAGAAAAGAGAAAGCGAAATTGTTCACGCATACAGATGTACCTCTATCTCCACGCGGTTGTGCGGTTGTCCACAGTCCATACACAGACCTCCCACCAAAACAAATCGAGTGTCGGCAATAGGCAGCAAGCCGGATGCTGACACTCGTTGCGGCTTTCGCCGTTTTTACATAAGTTTTTGTAAATTCAGCTTGCTCGCCATTTTTTTAAGCTTTGCGGCGTCGGCAAAAATCTGCGCCATCATTTTCTTGTCGTTGATGATCTTATATTCGGACTCCATCTCGACAATGCCGTACTCGAACTCAGCCTCGTCCATAATCTCAAGGAAGGGGATGGGGTCAAAGTATTCGGGCGAGTAGACGCCGGCGTCTTTCCAGACCCCTTTGCCAATCAATTCAATGCCGATGGCCGCGCCAAATCCGGTCTGTGCAACAACTGCCTGCATCTCCCAGTTTTTCATCGAAAGCTGGTTGTCAAAGGGTTGATAGATGAACACTTCGCGTGTTTTGCCCTCCTTGACCCCCTTACAGTGGATGCCGACGCACATCTTGCCCAACATCTCTTCGCCCAGATCTTTGGGCTGAGGTGCGGCGGCGGCGACCAGATCCCGCGGGATGACCTCAACGCCGTTTACGTTGATCGGGTGCATACTGCGCAAGCCCAGCGCGTTGATGACTTTGAGCGCTTTGACCAGATTTTCGTCCAGCGCGATTTTGAACGAGCACTTGCGCAGCCCAAACTGTTCGAGGTAGCGGGGCATTGTGACGGTCTCTTCATGCTCGACTTTGACAAGGGTGTTCATTCCGACCCCGGCCGGCATGTCGAACGTTTCCTCCCCGGCAAAGGGGCGGTCGACGATGAATCCGCCGTTGTCTTTATCCCACTCGATGTTTGGGTTCATCACTTCATCCAGCACCGTCCAGACGTTAAAGCCAAAGGTGATTCCGTCCTCCCCGGCGGTGGGGATGGTCAGGTTGCCGCCGTCTTTTACATGTACTTCGTGAATTTCGTCAAACAGGTAGAGCGCGGCGAACTTGGCGAAAACGTTGACAACCCCCGGGTCGATCCCCAAGCAGATACAGGCCATGATGCCTTTCTTTTCCCAATCGGCGTGGCGGTCAAAGTTGTATTTGGTCATCGGCTCAAGATAGCTGTTCTCAATGCCCAGACCGTATTTTGGCTCATCCATCGGGATCGAGAGTGTGCCCATGTTCCCGTAGTTTGCGCCGGCTTCGTAAGCGGCGTCAAATATAAAGTTGCTGACCAGCGGGGAGGCCGCGTCCATAACAAAGTCACAGCCGTGCTTTTTGATCAGCGCTACAATTGCGTCCTGGTTGCTGGCGTCCAGCTCTTCGGGGATAAAGCGCTTGTCCCCTTCACACTCATCCACAACTTCCTTTGCTCGCGCAAGGTCGTAGTCCGAAACGATCACTTTTTTCAGCCACTTACCTTCCGGGTCTCTTTCTTGCAGGATGTAGAGGATTGATTCCCCGACCGCCCCCGCGCCTACCAATAGCAGTTTCATCATTTTCTCCTTCCGCCTGTGCGGCTGCTCGTCATTGTAAGTTTATACTACCTATTATACAGAAATAATAATCAGAGTACAAGAGAAACTGACAAAGAGTTGAATCAATTGACATTCGACGACTTTTTGTGCGGGCAGGATATTAAGCGAGAGCAGACTCAAAGGATATCGCGAGGATCAAAAAAAGTATCCGCCCGAACACGCCGGCTATGCTCACGGCATGGGCTGCTTGAAAAAATGATCCCCGCCATTATTGCCATCACAAACTTCAAACCCATTATCCTGTAAAAATTTTACTACATCTTCAAAAACGCTAAGACCCTCATCATCATAAAAAATAGCTGCTTCTGAATAATTGTTAAGGCTGAATCTCACAAAGCCACCCATAGACAACAAAAATATATTGCAATTATATTTGTTTTCAATCAAAAAGTCGCAGACGAATCTTGACTTAAACAATCGAATAAAATCATGTACATTATCCAAGCGTGAATACATGAATTTGCTTTTTGGTGAATTTTCAAAATAGCAGGCATCTATTTCATTGTCGGTAAATAATTGCTTAATTACGTTATCTATTGTTAAACGAAAATCATATAAATCTATTGGGAATAAAGTTATCTGATCGGAGTGCCGCGGTAATAAAACCAGGCCATTTACACTCTTATGAATGATTAGCATATCACCATCAACACTTTGTGCTAAGCAGACACATTCTTCTATTTGCGTTTGTGTTATAGGAGCCTCTTCATGTTGCCAAAAATCGTATCTGGCAAATTCATTTTCCTTTAAAAGCGTATCATTAGGGAAACAAATATAGACTGCCCCATTATAAGTACCTTCTCCGAAGGTTTTTAAAAAACCCTTATACGAAGCAGGCAAGCTGAATCCTATTTTGGTTTCTATCTCATGTAGTTTATCTTGAGATATTTTTTTAATGTTTTGTGATGTTATATACATGGAAATTTACCTGCACTTGTAAGATGTTTTTATGAATTATACCAAATTGTCCCCAAAACCTCAACCGCAAAATATTGTGATCAGTTTACTTGTGTAAAGAAAACCACCGCCACTTGACAGCGGCGGTGGTTTTGATTGTGTGTTTTATTTCGAGATCTCGGTCAGATACGTTGATACGGCGGTACCGAGTTTGTCCAGCTTGCCGACCCGCGCCAGCGTGCGCTCTACGGTGGAGAGAACGGCCACGATGTCGTTGGTTTCAATGTTGCCCATATGGCCGAGGCGGAACATCTTGCCGGCGTAAGCGCCCAGGCCGCCCGCGCAAATGATGCCCTCTTCGATCAAAGTTTTGCGGAAAGTCATGTCGTCTACGCCGTCGGGATAAAGAACGTCGGACAGTGTTACCGCGCGGCAGCTCTCTTCGGCCAAAATCTTCAAGCCGAGGGATTCCAGCGCCTTTTGGATGGCTCTGGCGTGTTTAAGGTGACGCTCGTAGCGGGCTTTCAGGCCGCCTTCCGCTTCGATAATCCGGACAGATTCTTTCATTGCCCAAACCAGATTGACAGCGGGGGTGGCGAAATATTTGAGCGGGTCGTCCATGACCGGAATCCATCTGTGGTAGTCGATGTAGTACTCGGGGATGGTGCCCAGAGCTTCTCTGCGAGCCATAGCTTTTGCGTTTGCCCAAAGAACCATGATACCGGGGCATACGCCAAAGGCTTTCTGGCTGCCGGTAAAGAGAATGTCGATGTTCATCTCGCCCATGTTCTCGTATTCGGCCGCGGTGGCGCAAACGCCGTCCACAACAAACAAGGTTTCAGGGAACGCTTTCATCATCTTGCCAATACCGGCGATGTCGGCGGCAACACCGGTGGCGGTATCGACATGGCTGACAGTCATCAGAGCATATTTCTTCTCTTTCAGCTTGGCTTCGATGTCGGCGATCGGCACAGTCTTGCCCCACTCGGATTTGATGACGTCAACATCCAAACCCTTGACCGTGCAGATATCGATAAAGCGGTCGCCAAAGAAACCGTGGCTGACGATCAGTACGCTGTCGCCCTTTTTGGTCGAGTTGGCGATGGCCATTTCCATACCCATCGTGCCTGTTCCAGCGATGACAAAAGTCTTACCATCATTGTTAAGCATTTTGCCCAAATCGTCAATCAGCTCTTTGTAATCTTTTACAAAGCGGGGGTCGCCAAATGCCTGGATTTCTCGACCCATCTCCGCGCGGATCGAATCGACAACCGGGGTTGGGCCGGGGATCATGACCATTCTCTTCTTTTGCATTGTCTACATCTCCTTTTTGTGAATGTTGATCGAAAAGTTTAATTATTAAAACAATATCTTAGATAATCATAGCACGCAGGGAGCAGATCGTCAAGGCTTTTTTGTGACTTATATAACAAATTATAGGTATGTGATCGCCGTAAACGGACAAACCTGGTTTAAAAGCGAGACACTGTTCAAAAGTAAAACAGGACAAGGGGGAGAATGTTGATCAAAGCGTTTCGAAAATAAAACAAACATGACGCGGGCGATAACAGAGTCGTTATATAACAGTGCTTGTCTTACTTGGCACAAAGCTTGCTTACTGATAGAACAAGGGAGAACCCAAAATAGTATGCAAATAAAAAAGCGAGAAGCAGGTAAGCAAGAAGAATTTAAAGAGGAATCAAAGGGAGGCAGGGATTAAAGA
>WRBI01000038.1 GCA_009784625.1 Oscillospiraceae bacterium
ACCCAGCACCGCCCGCCGGTTGAATGTATGATTGACCTGCAAATTGACGCGCACATCCCCGAAAGTTATATCGAAAACCTCTCCCAGAGAATTGACATCTACAAGAAGATCGCGACCCTTCAAACACCGGAAGATGTGCTGGATTTAAACGACGAGCTGATCGACCGCTTCGGCGACCCGCCGTCTGCCGTGTCCGGGCTGGTCGAGGTTGCCCTGGTGCGAAATATCGCCTCCGGCCTCGGTTTTAAAGAGATCAGCCAGCGGGAAGAGCGGATTCTGTTCTACCCCGAAACACTGGATATGGAGATGGCGGCAACCATCGCCGGGCGGATGCGCGGAAGGGTTCTGGTCAGCCCCGGGCCAAAACCTTACCTTGCCGTCAAAGTAAACGCGGAGGAAGACCCGATCGCCGCCATACGCGAGACACTTGGCGAGATGCGCGGCATTTGATGACCGCCGCCTATTTGACTATCTCGCCCGCTAGCTGTATAATATATCAGTTAATGTCGTTTTAAAGAGAAAGGATACGATGCATCTTGACTATCATCAAACTGAAGAAAATTGCCGCCCTCTCCCTTGCCCTTGTCTTGCTTTTGGCCGGCTGTCAGGCCGCCGATACCTCATGGGCATTTGAATGGGAAGGCGAGCGTATGCCCGCCGGGGTTTATATCCTGTACATCAATCAGGCACTGGTAAGCGCCACCAACCAAATGCACCAGGAGTGGCTGAACTGGCAAGGGCCTGAGGAAGACCGCCCGCCATCCCTTTGGGATTTGACATCCAGCGAAATTCTTGACCTGCAAGTGGACGGTATCCGCCTGTACGACTGGGTGATTCATGAAGGCCAGCGGCTTGCCCGCCATCACTTTGCCGTACAGGCGCTGCTCAGTGAATTCGAGATCGAGCTTGACCCGGTCGAGATGGCTGCCATAACCGCCGCCGCTCAGCGGGATTACCAGGCGCAAGAAGCACATCTGCGCGGTCTGGGTGTGGCCGAAAGCTCGATGGTTGGCAGTTACCGCGCCCGTACCGCCCAATTTTCACTCTTCTTCGGCCTTTACGGCGAGGGCGGCGCTTTCGAAGTCCCCGAAGCGGAAGTTCGAAATTACTTTGATCAAAACTTTGTGCGCGGCCAAGAGCTGATCATCTGGCTGGAGGAAGTTTGGGAGGATAACTACGACGATGAGACCGCGCTTGCCGAGGCCCGGCAGGTCGCCGATCAGGAAAACGCCCGCCTGCGCGCGCTGGCCGGCGACTTCCTTGCGCGGATGCGGGACGGTGAGGCCATCGAGGTCTTACAGTATGAGCTGGATCGCGAACTGCGCGGCCCGGACGCGAATGTCACCCAAAGCGTGCCCGGTGAATTGGACGTACTTCTGCCCCAAGTACTGGAGGGTCAGCACAGCTTCCTGGATGAGATCCTTGTTGACAGCTTGATCGCCACCCCGGTCGGGCAAAGCGGTCAATTTGAGAACGACGGCTTCATCCTGCTTGTCCGCCGGATGGATATCTTCGCCAACCCAAATGATCTCGAAGAGCGCCGGGAGAGGATCATCCACAGCCTTAGCTGGGAAACCGACTTTCTCGCCCTGCTTGACGAGCGCGCCGGCCGGCTGCCGGTTTTGGTCAATCAGGCGGCCATCGACCGCTACGGCCCGGGCGGTATGCTCGACTAGTTAACACTTGTACGCAACCGGAGGATGTCTTTATGCCCTATAACGACTATATACGCAATTTTTGCATCATTGCCCACATCGACCACGGAAAAAGCACGCTGGCCGACCGCTTGCTTGAGCTGACGCAGGCGGTGGCCGAGCGGGAGATGGAAAGCCAGCTTCTGGACAATATGGACATTGAAAAGGAGCGCGGAATCACCATCAAGGCGCGGGCTGTCCGGCTGGACTACACAGCCAAAAACGGGCAGGACTACATTTTTAACCTAATCGATACCCCCGGCCATGTTGATTTTAGCTATGAGGTATCCCGCTCGCTGGCCGCTTGCGAGGGGGCTATCCTTGTTGTTGACGCATCCCAGGGCGTAGAGGCGCAGACGCTGGCCAATACCTATCTGGCCGTTGAGAGCAACCTTGAGCTTTTGCCGGTCATAAATAAAATTGATTTAATTGCCGCCGACCCCGAACGGGTGGCCAAAGAAGTCGAAGACGTGATCGGAATCCCCTGTATGGACGCTCCCAGGATTTCAGCCAAACGCGGGATTGGTGTCGAAGAAGTCCTTGAGCGGATTGTCACCGACATCCCCGCCCCGAACGCCGACCCGAACGCTCCGCTGCGTGCGCTGATCTTCGATTCGTTTTACGACAGCTATAAAGGGGTTATCGTCTATGTCCGCGTGATGGACGGAACGATCAGTCAGGATATGCCGATCAAAATGATGGGCACCGGGGCTGAGTTTGACATTGTCGAGATCGGCCGGATGGGCGCAACCGCCATGATCCCCTGTGATGAACTCAAAGCGGGAGAGGTCGGCTACTTTACCGCCAGCATTAAAACCGTCAAAGACACGCAAGTCGGCGATACGGTCACCGGAACCGAACGTCCGGCCGGCGAGGCTTTGCCCGGCTATCGCAAAGCCATGCCGATGGTCTATTGCGGTATTTACCCACAGGACGGCGCAAAGTATTCCGATCTGCGTGACGCGCTGGATAAACTTCAGCTCAACGACGCCTCCTTAAGCTTTGAGGCCGAGACTTCGGTTGCGCTCGGGTTTGGTTTCCGCTGCGGCTTTTTGGGGCTTTTGCATCTTGAGATTGTCCTCGAGCGGCTGGAACGGGAATACAATCTCGACCTAATCACCACCGCGCCCAGCGTTGTTTACAAAATCACGCTGACCAACGGCAAAACCCTGGACATTGACAATCCGACCAATTACCCCGACCCGGCCACCATTCAAAACGCGCAAGAGCCGTTTGTGTCCGCCAGCATCTTGACACCGACCGAGTATATCGGTAGCATAATGGACCTCTGTCAAAGCCGGCGAGGGGTCTATCTTGACACCAAGTACCTTGACTCCGACCGAGTGGAAGTGCACTACAAGCTGCCGCTCGGCGAGATCATCTACGACTTCTTCGACGCGCTCAAAAGCCGCACCAAAGGGTACGCGTCCTTTGACTACGAGCTGAGCGAGTACCGCGATTCCAAGCTGGTCAAGCTGGATATTCTGCTCAACGGGGATATGGTCGACGCGTTTTCGTTTATCGTACACGCCGACAACGCCTACGCCCGCGGGCGCAAACTGGCCGAGCGGCTGAAAGAGCACATCCCGCGGCAAATGTTTGAAGTGCCTATCCAAGCGGCCATCGGCGGAAAAGTCATCGCCCGCGAAACAGTCAAGGCCATGCGCAAGGACGTGCTGGCCAAGTGTTATGGCGGCGATATTTCCCGAAAGAAAAAGCTGCTCGAAAAGCAGAAAGAGGGCAAGAAGAAAATGCGCCAGATGGGCAGTGTTGAAGTACCCCAAGAGGCGTTCACCGCCATCTTGAAGCTGGATGACTAACCGTGATCGGGTTATATCTGCACATCCCGTTTTGCGCGGCCAAATGCCCTTACTGTGACTTTTACTCCCGCCCCATTGACGGGGATTTAGCTGACCGGTACGCCGCCGCGCTGGTGAACGCGATGGCAACCCAGCCTTACGGTGATCTGCGCGCGGACACCCTTTATCTTGGCGGCGGCACACCCACCCTCTTGGGTGCCGGGCGGCTGACCGCCATTTTGGAAGCCGCTAGCCGCTGCTTTGGCTTAACCGCCGACAGCGAGATCACAATCGAGACCAACCCCGAGTCAATCGACTTGGCGCTGCTTTGCGATCTGCGCAAAGCGGGCTGCAATCGGCTTTCGGTCGGGGTGCAAAGCGGGGCGCAATCCGAGCTGACAGCACTTGGCCGCAGACATACGCCCGAAAGCGCCAGAGAAGCCATTCTGGCCGGGGCAAAAGCCGGGTTCGAGAACATCTCGGCCGATTTGATGCTGGCAATTCCCGGACAGACGGGCAAGAGCCTTTCGGGCAGTGTCCGGATGCTGACCGGCCTGCCGCTTTCACATATCTCCGCTTATCTGCTCAAACTGGAGCCGGGTACACCACTGGCGCTGGATGTCGATACGCTCACACCGCCGGACGAGGATCTGACCGCCGCGCTTTACCTCCAGTGTGTGGACGAGCTGGCTGACGCCGGTTTTGAACAGTATGAGATCAGCAACTTTGCAAAGCAAGGCAGACAAAGCCGACATAACCTCAAATACTGGCGGCGGGAACAGTACCTCGGCCTTGGCCCGGCCGCCCACTCATTTTTAGAGCCGCATGGCCGCTTTTGCTTTGAATCTGACCTCGATGCTTTTTTGGATTCTGACAACCCATTCGCACAGATACAGCCGGACGATTTGCCCGTCTGCCCGCCCGAAGAAGAGTTGCTGCTGCGCCTGCGCCTAACCGAGGGGGTTAATGTTTCCACCTTGGCCATTGACCCCACACAACTGCTGCGCAAAGCGGGCCAGTTCGCCGCCCACGACCTCTGCCGGGTAGACGGCACTGTTATCGCGCTCACACCCAAAGGGTTTTTGCTTTCCAACTTGATCATTGTGGCGCTGCTTGAAACACTCGCGCCTTAATGAACAGAAAAGGCAGCGACTACAGCCGCTGCCCGTCATCTAGTCGATCAAAAGGTTTTTAAGCTGTTTGGAAAGCTCACTCGCGCTGTGGGCGATGTCTCCGGCCAGCTCATCCAACAGGCCGGCCGCCTCGCCGCCATGACCCGACTTAAAATAATCCCGGCTTTTGACCTTGCCGTAGCGGCGCATCATCTTGCGCACCGAGTCCGCGCCCTGGTCGGGGAATATGTTCCCCTTCAAATTGTCCATCAGATGCGCGCAATCTTTCATCAGTTCCATATACTCATCCCGCGATTGCTCGTTGAACATTTTCACCGTCTTCTGCTCGTCGGTCTCTTCGAGAAACCGCAGTTCGGCCATCACTGATTCTCCGCCCATATCCCGTATTTTTTGTGAAAGCACGCGGAACTGGTTTAAGCTGTCCGAAGTTTTAGGCAGGATGGCAACCCCGGGCCGAAAGTAGCCGGCGCCGAATTCTTTAAGCTTGCGCCAGACATAAACCCGATTTTTGGAAGGGTTGACCGGCACATTATATCCAAGAGCGAGCCATATAATCTGCGCCATCACGCCACCTCCCACTTATCGTATTCAATCATTGTAACCATTGTAACAAATTTCGCGCAAACCATCAAGGGGGTACCTGTATGGATTTTCTAAAGACTTTTGGCTGTAAGACATTTTCTTACGAAGTTATGCGGGAACATCTGCCCGACAAAGTTTACCGCAGCTTAAAAGATACCGGCAATTTGGGCAAGCCGCTTGACCCAAGCATCGCTGATGTGGTAGCCGCGGTTATGAAAGACTGGGCGGTCGGGCAGGGCGCTACACATTACAGCCACTGGTTTCACCCGCTGAGCAACATCGCGGCCGGCAAACACGACGCGTTCTTATCCATTGGGCCGGACGGCCGGGTGATGAGCGAGTTTTCATCCAAAGCACTGGTCCGCGGCGAGCCGGACGCGTCTTCTTTTCCGTCCGGCGGGCTGCGGGCTGCGTTTGAAGCGCGTGGTTACACGTTCTGGGACCCCTCTTCCCCCGCTTTTATCCGGGACGGCACGCTGTATATCCCAACCGCCTACTGTGCTTACAGCGGGGAGTCGCTTGACTCCAAAACCCCTCTGCTCCGGGCTATGCAGGCGCTCAACCCTCAAGCATTGCGAATCCTAAAAGCACTTGGCCACGAGGGCTCGCGGCAGGTTACGCCGACGGTCGGGGCCGAGCAGGAATACTTTCTGGTTGACCGGGAGCTGTACGAATCTCGCCTTGACCTCAAGCTTTGCGGCACCACTTTAATCGGGGCCAAGCCGCCCAAAGGCCAGGAACTGGACGACCACTACTGCGGCCCGATTCGCCTGCGGGTAGGTGAGTTCATGCGCGAACTCGATCGTGAACTTTGGGAGCTGGGCATCCCGTCTAAAACCAAACACAACGAAACCGCCCCCGCTCAGCACGAGATGGCACCGATCTATCAAACGGTAAACATCGCGGCCGACAATAATTTATGCACAATGGAATCAATGCGCATCATCGCGAAAAAACACGGGCTTTCCTGCCTGTTGCACGAGAAACCGTTCGCCGGAGTAAACGGCTCGGGCAAACACAACAACTTCTCGCTTTCCTCCGACGACGGGATCAACTTTTTAAAGCCGGGCAAAAACCCGGCTGAGAATAAACTGTTTCTGGTCACCCTTTGTGCTTTGATCGAAGTTTCTGATTCGTATGCCGACCTGATCCGGCTGGCCGCCGCCAGCCCGGGCAACGACCACCGCCTGGGCGGATTTGAGGCTCCGCCCGCCATCATCTCGATGTTTTTGGGTGAACACCTCACCGAAATTATCACCAGTATCGCGCGGGGGATCCGCCCCAGCCTGCGCCCGGCTTTAGCGCTTGACACCGGGGTGGATGTTCTGCCAAACTTGCGCAAAGACTCGAACGACCGCAACCGCACCTCCCCGCTTTCATTTACCGGGGATAAGTTTGAATTCCGAATGCTCGGCTCCTCTCAGCTGATCGCGTTTATCAACGTGGTTTTGACCACCGGGCTGGCCGATGTCTTTGCCCGCTTTGCCCAGCGGCTTGAAAACTGCGGCGATCTTGAAAACGAAGTCGCACAAATCGTGGCCGACACAGTACAAAACCATGAGCGAATCATCTTTAACGGCAACAACTATACCCGCGAATGGGTGGAAGAAGCGGCGCGGCGCGGCTTGCCCAACCTCCCAAGCACAGCGCAGGCAATAGACGCCTTGATTTCCGAAAAAAATATGACACTCTTCGCCCGTCAGGGCGTCTTCTCCGAGACCGAGTGCCGGGCACGCCACGAGATCTTGCTTGAAAACTTTGTCAAGGTGGTCAATGTAGAGGCTGAGACCCTGCTCTATATGGTCGAGCGGCAGATTTATCCGGCCGGGGTGGCCTATCTGGGCGAGGTGGCCGGATCATTGAACGCCGTTCAGGCGGCCGGGATAAAGAATCCCGCGCTTACCGAACATCTGGCAAACCTCAACAATCAAACACAAGCGGTCAGTACACGGTGCGAAGCGCTGCGGCTTGCCGCAAACCCGCAGAATTTTCCCGAAGACTTGCGCGACCGGTCCGATTACTGCCAAAACACGGTGCGAAAAAAGATGACCGAACTGCGCGAGGCCTGCGATGTTCTCGAAACTATGGTCAGCGCTGAGCGCTGGCCGATCCCCACTTACGCTGACCTGCTGCACGACGTTTAAGCAATTGACAATGGACAATTGACAGTTGACAATAAAGGTATCGCTTCGCGATTTGTTTAAAATCATTGCGAAGCGATACCTTTCATTGTGCATTGTCAACTATCCATTGGTCAAAGCTTGCTTTCCAAAAAATATGTAGCTTCCATATCCGCGACATTGAGCGCGAAAGCCAGTGGAAAGCGCTCAAGCGCTTCGCCGATGTTCCGCTTGTCTTCAATCCCTGAAAAACCCATGTGATAACGTATGGCAAAGGCTTCTTCCCGGCTTAGGCGGATAAACCCGGACAGGATATAGACCGACTTTTCGCCGTGCCCATAGGGCAGCTTGTCCTCGTAGTCGTAAGAGGACACCTGTTGCCATTTTCCGTTTTCGTCTTTTACGTTGCGAAAACCCGGCTTGTAACAGTTGACTTTACAAATGTCATGAAAGAGCGCGCAAATGGCGACCGATTCGGGATCGTAGTCCATCCCATACAGTTTTTGCACCCGCTCGCGGGCCAGGTAAGCGGTCAAGCAATCGTAGACGTTGAGTGAATGTTCGAGCAGGCCGCCCTCGTAGCTGCCGTGGTACCGCTGGCTGGCCGGCGCGGTAAAGAAGTCACAGGCGTTTGAGGTCAGGTATTCGAGCAGTTTGTCCGCGCCTTCACGGGTGATTTGCTCCCCGTAAATCGCCAATAGCCGATCCTTGTGTTCTTGCATCTCATCCTCCTAAAGTCCTAACGAAACTCCCGCTCTGCCTGTCTGATCGCAGCTTCGCTGTTTACTTCCAGCCAATTGAGTATGTGGTCGAGCACACTGTCGATCTCTCCGGCTGCGCTTCCTACGCAGGCAACACCCAGCACAGCTGTCCGGTGTACGTCCTGTGCATCCACTTCGGCCACCGACACTCCGAATTTATCCCGCAACCTGGTGGTCAGGCTTCTGACCACCATCCGCTTATCTTTGAGGGAATTTGCCCAAGGTATATCAAAAGTAAGTTTGAGCACTCCGACGATCACTGTCGTACCTCCCTATTTTTGGCTGATAAAAGCCAAAAATCCCTTATATGTGTTGTAGACGTCCAGCTTGCCGACCACTTCAAAAGGCGCGTGCATAGACAAAACGGGAACCCCGATATCGACAACATCTGCCCCCAGGTTTGAGATGAATTTAGCCACTGTACCGCCGCCGCCCATATCCACTTTGCCAAGTTCAGCGGTCTGCCAGTGAACGCCGCTTTGGTCAAACAGCCTGCGGATTTTTCCGACAAACTCTGCGCTCGCGTCGTTTGTGCCGGCTTTGCCCCGCGCGCCCGTATATTTGCTCATCACCGCACCGTAGCCTATATACGCGCAATTCTTTTTGTCGTTGACTTCAGGGAAAGTCGGGTCAAACGCGCCGTTTACATCGGCCGAAAGACACTCGCTCGCCTCAAACACCCGGCGGCCCTCTGTCTTTTGGCCTCCGGCCAGGTCAAGTATAAAGTTCTCAAGAAAACGGGACGCCAGGCCGGTGTTTCCCTCTGACCCGGTCTCTTCTTTGTCAGCCAGCACGTTCACCCAGGTGTAGTCGGGGGTGGGTGTTTCCAGACTTGCTATCAGGGAGGTGTACGCGCAAACCCGGTCGTCGTGGCCGTACCCGCCGACCATCGAGCGGTCAAGCCCGACATCTTTTGCCTTTTGAGCGGGAACAAGGCAAAGCTCGGCAGACAGAAAATCTTCTTCCACAATCGCGTACTTTTCGCTGAGCAGGCGCAGGATATTCAGCTTGACTTTTTCGCTGGCTTTATCGTCCTTAAACGGCAGGGAACCGACCAGCACATTCAGCTCTTCGCCTTTGATTCCCTCGCTCAGCGTGCGCTTGTCCTGGTCTTTTGCCAGATGAGGCAAAAGATCGTTGATGACAAATACCGGGTCGCCCGCGTCTTCTCCGATGACAACGTTTACCGGCTTGCCGTCTTTTTTGATAATGACGCCATGCAGTGCGAGCGGGGTGGCCACCCACTGGTGTTTGCGGATGCCGCCGTAATAGTGGGTCTTGAACATGGCCAGCTGCGCCTCTTCATAAAGCGGACGCTGTTTGAGGTCAACCCGCGGGGAGTCGATGTGGCTGGCCAGTATCTTGACCCCGTCGGCAAGCGGCCGCTTGCCTATGGCCGCCAAAATGACCGCCTTTCCCCGATTAGCCAGATAGACCTTATCGCCCGGTTTATAGGTTTTGTCCGGATTAAAAGGCTTATAGCCTTTTTTCTTAAGCAATGTGATCACCCAATCCGAGCAGGCCCGCTCGGTCTTGGAGGCGTCCAGAAAAGTTTTATAATCTTCACAAAAGGCTATCGCCCCCGCGATCTCCTCGTCACTCATCAGGTTTCCGCTGTTTTCCGGCTTAAAGGCCAGCTTATCTTGCAGCAATTCACCGGGCGTCTTGTCTTTTTTGGCCATTGTCATCAACCTTTCTTAATCAAAATCATATAGGGCACGATAGATATCTTGGGCGAATAATACGTTGAAAACATAGGCGTTTGTCCGTCGAAATGGCGTGTCGCGCAGGGTTACGCCGTCATCTGAGTAGCGCTCGTCCTGCAGCCAGCGGGTCACACTTCCCCAGCCGGCGTGGTAAGCGGCAATCGCCTCACGCTCGCCGCCAAACTGGTCGAGCAGCAGCCGCAGGATCTTGGTTCCATAACGGATATTGACCTCAGGGATAAACATCTCTTCAAACGGCCGGGCCTCATCGTCCCCCATCCGCATTCGCGCCCACTCAAAGGTTTCTTCGGTAATCTGCATCAGCCCGCGCGCATAGGCGTAAGAGTAGGCGTTTGGGTCAAAGCTGCTCTCACTGCGGATAACGGCAAAGACCAGTTCGGGCGGCAGGTTCTGCTCAGCGCTGTAAAAGATGACCAGCTCGTAATACCCAAGCGGAAAGGCCGCCCGGTAGTAGTGTACCCAAGCTTGCCGTACAGCAACGCTAAGACCGCTTAAGATTATGATGGCCAAGAAGAGCGTAATTATGGCGGATGGCCGCCGCCGTGCGCCATCTTTCACCCTTGATCCTCCATGATTCCCAGTTCAAGTTCGCCGATTACTTGATCTACCCGTTCACGCAGTGCGCCCAGGTCTTTGTCGTTGCAGATTACATAATCTGATCGGGAAGTATAAAATTCGTCGTCATGCTGCGATTTAATCCGATTAACCGCCTGCTCGTCAGTCAGTTTGTCCCGGCTGATAATCCGCTCTTTGCGAAACACAAGCGGGGCGATCACGCTGATGATCCGGTCACAGTTTGTGTGGGTCCCGCTTTCAAATAAAGTGGGGGCATCCAGAAAGATGATGGGCGCGCCGTCTTCCCGCATCCGCTCGACCTCGTCAAATATCCCCTCCTGAATGTAAGGGAAAATGATTTTATTGAAGATCATCCGCTTTTCTTTATCCGAAAAGATGATGTCGCCCATTTTTTTGCGGTCAAGCGTACCGTCGGCCAGAATGATCTCGCCCCCGAAAGTGACGGCCAGATCAAGCAGGCAGTTGCCGCCTTTGGCGACCACATGCCGGGCCATTACATCCGCGTCGATCACCCGGTGGCCCAGCCGCAAAAGATATCCGCTAACCGTGGTCTTGCCCGCCCCGGTCTGCCCGGTCAACCCGACTAAAAGCCCTGTCTTCTTCATCGTTAACCCCGCTGTTGTCAGCTGACAAATATTGTCAACCGCACACCATTAACTGTCAACTGTGATCTCTTCAAACCCGGCAGCCCGGATCAGCCGGTTGTAGACAGCCAGCCCCATCCCATCGCTCTGCGGGCAACGGGCGTATACCCGCTCTGCCCCGCGCTCGTCCAGCTCCCGCAAACAGGCGAACAGTGCCCTTGCGTGGGTTTCCGGCTCAGCCTGCGGCCCTAAGCTGAGGGCTGGCAATGGGCAGCCGCTCAATTCTTCTTCAAAAACCAGGGCCATTGCGCCCTGCGTTTTTTTCAAAGCCATGAACGCTTTACAGGATTGCCAATCCCCTTTTAGTATGGCTACCTTTGCCTTTGGGGCATAGTGTTTGTGCCGCATACCGGGTGATGCCACCGGGCTTTGCGGGTCAGGTTCGCTGTAAATGGCCGGATCAAGAATCAACTCGCCCAGCTCATCTTTGATCATTTCGGGGGTGACCGCGCCCGGGCGGAGTAGCCGCGGGGTTTCGCCGGTCATATCCACCACTGTCGACTCAACCCCCACCCCGCAAGGCCCGCCATCCAATATAAACGGAATCAAACCGTTTAGGTCAGCAAAGCAGTGGGCGGCGGTTGTCGGGCTTGGCTTGCCGGATAAATTGGCGGACGGCGCGGCCAGCGGAAGCCCCGCCGCCGCTATCAGCGCGCGGGCCACCGGGTGGGCGGGCATCCGAACGGCCACGGTAGAAAGTCCGGCCCGCGTAAGACTGGGAACCACGTCTTCCCTGCTTGGCAGCACCATAGTCAGCGGCCCCGGCCAGTAGCGTTTGGCCAAGCGCAGAGCGCTTTCCGGCACACGCATAGTCAGTTTTTCCAGTTCGGCCATTTCGGAGATGTGTACAATCAGGGGATTGTCGGCCGGGCGGCCTTTGACCGCAAAGATGCGCCCGACCGCCTGCTCATCCAACGCGTTGGCGGCAAGGCCGTAAACCGTTTCTGTCGGGATCGCGACCAGCTCACCCGCCCGCAAGGACTCCGCCGCTCGGCGTATACCCGGGCAGCCAGCAAAGTTTTCGCCCGCTTTCAGCACTTGGGTGGGATAACTCACTGGCCGGTCCCCTCCGCGTTTAACTTTTCAGCTTGGTCGTAAGTGATCAGTGCGTCCATAGTTTCGTCCAGATCTCCGTTGAGTATGGCTTCGAGTTTATAAAGGGTCAGTCCGATCCGGTGGTCGGTCATCCGCCCTTGGGGGTAATTGTAAGTGCGAATCCGCTCGGAGCGATCCCCGGTCCCCACCTGCAGCTTTCGCTCGGAGGCGATCTTGCTGTTTTGTTCTTCCAGCATCTTCTCATACAGGCGGGAGCGCAAAATTTTCATGGCCTTATCTTTGTTTTTGTGCTGGCTGCGCTCGTCCTGGCACTCAACCACCAGCCCGGTGGGCAGGTGGGTGATCCGGATTGCGCTCTCGGTTTTGTTGACGTGCTGGCCACCCGCCCCGCTGGCTCTGAACGTGTCGATTTGCAAATCCTCACCATTGATTTCGACCTCGACGTCTTCGACTTCGGGAAGCACGGCCACCGTGACTGTGGATGTGTGTACCCGCCCCTGGGATTCGGTCTCCGGCACCCGCTGAACCCGGTGTACCCCGCTTTCAAACTTCAGGCGGGAGTACGCGCCCTCGCCGCTGATCTCAAAGGATACTTCTTTATAGCCGCCAAGACCGGTCTGGCTGGCGTTGTAAAGCTCGGTCTTCCAGCGCTTTGTTTCGGCATACATCGAGTACATCCGGTAAAGGGCGGCAGCGAACAGGGCGGCTTCGTCCCCGCCGGCCCCCCCGCGTATTTCAATGATAACGTTCTTATCATCGTTCGGGTCTTTGGGCAGCAGCAGTATCTTTAAATCCTCGGCGCACTTTTCCATAACCGCGCGGTTTTCGCTTAATTGTTCTTCGGCCAGCTGCTTAAAGTCTTTGTCCCCGCCGCTTTCGTTTAATACTTCTTTGGCTTCTGCCACCGCCGCCTCGGCCTTTCGGTATTCGTTGTATTTTTCAACAACCGGGGTGAGCAGCTTCATTTCCTTTGCCAGCGCGGTGTAGGCCTTGTTATCGGTCACCACATTCGGGTCAAGCAGTTGTTCGTTTATCCAGTCGTAGCGCTCGGCCACGCTTTGCAGTTTATCCAGCATTTACGTATGATTCCTCCACACTGATAGGTTATATCTGTATTATAATGCTTTTTGCAAAAAATAACAACTGCCTTCGGTCATCTTCCCACCGCCGGGTGAATATAGTGAATAGAGCGACAAGGCCCGCGCACGCCCGGTGGTGTAAAAAGTATAGGAGGCAGGCAAACATGAATGTGTACAGGCCGGAAGGCATGTTGATCGATACCCCCAGCAATAAGCAGAGCCTGCGCAGTCTGGATACCCTGCGCGAAGCGATGGAGACCGAAAAAATCCTTGAGGCGCGGGCAGTTGTCTGTGATGGCGGACATAACCTCATCATTGACCTTGGATGCTGCCGCGGGATTATTCCGCGCACCCAGGCCGCGCTGGGGATTGAAGACGGCAGTATGCGGGATATCGCGATTATCTCGCGGGTGAACAAACCGGTCTGCTTTGCGGTCACCGGATTTGGGGAAACACCTGACGGAGCGGTCGCCATGCTCTCCCGAAGTAAAGTGCAAGAGCTTTGCCGCAAGGAGTACTTAGATAAGCTAAAGCCGGGCGACATCATCCCGGCCTGTGTCACACACCTTGAGAGCTTCGGCTGTTTTGTGGACATAGGCTGCGGGATCACTTCGCTTATCCCGATCGACGCGATCTCAGTCTCGCGGATATCCCACCCGCGCGACCGCTTTAAAACCGGGCAATCGCTGCTTACAGTGGTAAAGTCAATCTCGGAGGACGGCCGGATCACACTCAGCCACAAAGAGCTGCTCGGCAGCTGGGAAGAGAACGCCGCCCTCTTTTCTCCGGGCGAGACAGTGGCCGGAATTGTCCGGTCAGTCGAAAAGTACGGCGTGTTCATCGAACTCACCCCCAACCTTGCGGGGCTGGCCGAATACAAAGAGGGTGTGTACCCCGGCCAGCAGGCCAGCGTTTACATAAAGAACTTGCTGCCTGAAAAAATGAAAGTCAAGCTGATTATCGTGGACGCGTTCGACGCCGACTATTACCCCGAACAGCCGTCTTACCACATCACAAGCGGGCGGATTAACCGCTGGCGCTACTCCCCCGCCTCCTGTAGCCGGATCGTTGAAACTGTGTTTGAAACGGATGGTGTGCAATAAACATATCGCTTCGCGGCTGATTCATGATCGCCGCGAAGCGATATGTTTATTATCAATTGATTTCAATCGCTATGCGATCCCCCGCATAATTCCCAAAAGATCACGGGCCAGGCGGTCGCGCTCGGTCGCCTCTTCGTCCAAAACCGGCAGAGTATTGAATATCCGGTTTCGGACACTCGTAAAGTCGCGGACGATGGCAATGTTCGGCTTGTCTTCAAGCGAGCGAAAAACCGCAAGCTCGCGCTCCCGAGCTCCCCAGCCGATTCGCGCGGACATATATGCGCTCAGCTCGATCACCTGAGCCCGCAAATGGGGCGGTAAATTGTCCATAAAGTCCGCGTCGGCCACCAGCCAGGCCGGAACAAGGTTGTGGTAACCGGCGATCAGGTGAACTTGATAGGGAAAGTCCTCTTCCAGCGCGGCAAAGGTTTCCATCGAAAGCTCGGCGGCGTTGCCTTCCCCCAGGATAAACTGCTCCATCCGCGCCTCGTCCGTGTCATAAGTGGTCAAAACACCGCCCGTCCCGACCAGGCGGCCAAAAGCGGCGGCGACCTGCGCGTCTTCCGACAGAATAATGCCTGTCCCCTCAAATTGCTGGTACCCGCCCGGCGCAAAGTCAATAAGCAGATGGTTTGATCCCTGATAAAAAGCGGTGAGCGGAATAAGCCCGTGATCTTCGCGCAGAGAAAACGCAAGAATGCGCATAGTATCCCGGGCGTTTGCGCGCATCAAAAAATTTTCGAATCCGGTGTACAGAAACGGAGTAGCGGTGGCGGCCAGCGACTGGCAAAAGTCGAACTGCCGCCTCTTATTTAGCAGGGCAATCTGCGCACGGCCAGAGAGCAGTGCGGCGTCCGGCGCGATGGTCAGTTCCACGCCGGCGGTAAGCGCGCCGTTTGTCCGGGCGGTGAGTTCAGCCACAAAAGCTTCGGCTGCCTCGATCAGTTCCGGCTCGGCGTCCCGCGAAACAGCGAGGGTTACCTGACTGACCGTCACCCGGCCGGCCATGGTTTCCACGCCGGCGGCCGGTGAAGGCTCGGGCGCAGATGCGCCCCCGGTGTCCCCCGCCCTGCCACATGCGGCAAAGGCAAGCAGAACAGTCAATGCCAGCGCGATCATGCGAATCTTCATGTCCGTCCCCCCCAAACAGTGGACAATTGACAGTTGACAGTTGACAATGAATGAATCGTTTTGCGTTGTATTAAAATTATGTCCGCACAGCGGACACGACGTCTGTCAACTCTCAACCGCACACTGTTAACTGCTATTATACCACGACAACTACCGGTTGAAAAGCAGAAATGCTTGACTGGCCAGTCCGCTCGTACTATAATGTAAATATCCGGAATTATAAAATAAAGTGAGGTAGAGCGCTAATGTATGCTGATTTAGTGGACGTGATCGGATATTTGACCAAACAGGACAAAGAGGTTGCCGATGCAATCCAATTGGAACTTGACCGCCAGCGCCGCAACTTAGAGCTGATCGCCAGCGAGAATATTGTCACACCCGCGGTCATGGCGGCCAACGGTTGTGTGCTCACCAACAAATACGCGGAGGGCTATCCCTCCAAGCGGTATTACGGCGGCTGTGAATGTGTGGATATCGTTGAGAGCATCGCGATCGAGCGCGCAAAGAAGCTGTTCGGCGCGGCATACGCAAATGTCCAGCCCCATTCGGGCGCCCAGGCCAACCAGGCCGCTTACGCCGCCCTGATCGAGCCGGGCGACAGCGTCCTTGGTATGGACCTCTCCCAAGGCGGACATTTGACCCACGGCTCGCCGGTTAACTTTTCCGGCCTCCTTTATAAGTTCACTTCTTACGGGGTTGACCCCAAAACCCACCAGATCGACTACGACGTCGTGCGCAAACTCGCGCTTGCGTGCAAACCCAAGATGATCGTGGCCGGGGCCAGCGCTTATCCGCGCGCCATCGACTTTGAAAAGTTTTCGGCCATCGCCAAAGAAGTCGGCGCATACCTGTTTGTTGACATGGCACACATCGCCGGCCTGGTCGCCGCCGGGCTGCACCAGAGCCCTGTCCCCTACGCCGACGTTGTTACCTCCACCACCCACAAGACCTTGCGCGGCACCAGAGGCGGCCTGATCCTCTCCAAAGACCCCGAGCTGGGCAAAAAGTTCAACAAGGCAATCTTCCCCGGCGCACAGGGCGGGCCGCTCATGCACATAATCGCCTCCAAGGCAATCGGTTTCGGCGAAGCGCTCAGCGACGGCTTTAAAGATTACCAGAAGAGGGTCCTCGCCAACAGCAAAGCGCTGGCCGAGTCGCTGATGGCCGAAGGCTTTGACCTTGTTTCGGGCGGGACCGACAACCACCTGATGCTGGTTGATTTGTCCGCGATGGGGATCACCGGCAAGGACTTCCAGCACAACCTGGACGAAGTGCGGATCACTGTCAATAAGAACACTGTACCAAACGAAAAGCTCAGCCCAATGGTCACAAGCGGCGTGCGGATCGGCACACCCGCCGTCACCACCCGCGGCCTGAACCCCGATGACATGAAAATCGTCGCATCCTGCATCAAGAAGACCGCCACCGACCACCAGGGCACTGCCAAGCAGGTAATCGAGAGCGTGGCTGCCCTTTGCGAGAAATACCCGCTTTATCAATAATCCCTATCTGCCCATCACCGCCCGGAGGTCTTTATGAATACCCTGAACCTTTTATTGCTGACCGTTCTGCCCGCTTTGGTTTTGGCTTGTCTGGCCGGTCTTATTATCGGCAAATATCAGGTCAAAAAGGCACAAGGGCAGCTTAAGTCTGTCCTGACCCCCAAACAGCGAATGGTTGTCACCGCCAGTGTATCCATCGGTGTTGCCTGTATTCTGCTCGGAATTTTTTTGCCGTCAGGTGAGAATCAAGCAGGCGAGATGGATGGATGGTATATGGGCGAGATGGACGACGACGCACACTGGGCGGACAACGGCTGGGAAAACCCGGGCTTTGAAGACGAGATGGCTTACCGGCCGGACGAGGACGGAATGGGCGGCTGGCCGATTGAAGACGACCAAGCCGACTGGCTGTTTGAAGGCGATACGGTCGGCGGGCATTACGACCAGGAGTACCCGGACGACGAGTTGGATTACATCCCCGACGCGGCCCCGCCCTCACCGGGCAGCTCGGCGTCCGCTTCGAGCGGTTCGTCAGGCAGTGGTGCGGTTGTGGTACGCCCAGCGCCTGCTCCGGCGGTTCCGGTTGGCTAACCGCAGACAACACTAATAAATATCCCCCGGCGTAGCCGAGGGGCTCTTTGCACAATACATGGAGGCACTTTCTTTGTTGAAAGTGCCTCCATTTTGTTTGTGTGAAGCCCCCTGATGTAGGATAATACTACACGGGGGGCATCGTTATGAAGAAAGCGTACACGCACATCAAAGAGTTAACCCCTCGCCTTGCGTCTCAAGCAAGCATCAAAGAATTGACGCGCCACTCTAGACATCTAATGCCGCACAGCTGTTCCGGCAGTCACCTGCCTTTTCAGCTTCACACAATTTAAGCCAACATAATGTCTGTACTGCAAGCAAAGTGGAAAAACAAATGCGAACGCCTCGCCGACAAAAATCGGCTTGGGGTTCGCATTTGTCTATTCTGGCTGGGCTGGAAGGATTTGAACCTTCGAATGACGGAGTCAAAGTCCGTTGCCTTACCGCTTGGCGACAGCCCAACAACCGACCAAAACATGCGCTTGACGGAGTGTTTCCCTCAACACACTTGGGTATTATATCATAAACAATCAGGCAATGCAATACACTTGTGAAATTTTTGCACACAATCCGTCACTTGATGGGGCATATTGGCGAAACGCTCATTTAAACATTTACCAAACCGGATAAACGTGTTACAATTAAACCATCTGACGCGATCGCCTACCCACCACTTTGGAGGACTTTATCATGTCGATGGATATTGCACTTTCTCAGGGACAAAAGATGGTGATGTCTCAGCGAATGCAACTGGCTGTGAAAATTTTACAGATGAACTCGCTTGACCTTGAAAATTATCTGCGCGATGAAGCGCTCGCCAACCCGCTCATCGAGCTGGATGCCCAAAACGAGATCGAAGATCCCGGCCTTACCCGCCTAAAAAAACTGGAATGGCTGGACAGGATGGACGAGAGCAACTCGTTTAAGTATTTACTCAGGCCAAAAGAAGAGCAGGAAACGCCGCTTTATCAAAAACAGACCGGCGAAACACTTGAAGAGTCTCTGCTTCTCCAGCTGGCCGGCTTTGCCCTGGCCCCCAACGTCTTGCGGCTGGCCAGGTATTTGATCGGAAATTTGGACGAGAACGGCTATCTGCACGCGCCAAAAGAACAGATTCCCGGTGAGGTCGATTGTTCTCAGTCCGATCTGGATCAGGCCGTTGAAGCCCTTCACCGGATGGACCCTGCCGGCGTAGGGGCGGTTGACTTGCGGGAGTGCCTGCTCATTCAAGCACTGCGCGAAGAGGAACCCGACCCGGTTCTGGTTCGTTTGATCGAAAACCACTTAGATCACCTGGCCAAAAACCAACTGGATAAGCTGGCGGGTGAGCTTGGTGTGAGCATCGCTCAGGTCAAGAGCGCGCGGGAAGCGCTGCTCGGCCTCAATCCCAAGCCGGGGAACGGACTGGGCGAGCGCGGCGCTATCCCTTACATCCTGCCTGATTTGTTTGTGGTGCACTTTGAGGATGGATATCAGGTGATCTACAACGATTTTAACCAGCCAAAATTTGAGATCAGCGGTTACTACAAAAATCTTTTAAAGCAGGCGGACGACGAGACTGCCGCTTATATCCGCGATAAAATGACGGCGGCCGAAAACCTGATTGCCAGCATCCGGCAGCGCAAAGCGACCGTGCTCGGCTGCGCGCGGGCAATCCTGGCGCGGCAGACCGCTTTCTTTCGCAATGGGCCGGGTCATCTTATACCCATGACGCTGGCTGACCTGGCCGATGATTTAGGGGTACACATCTCGACGGTCAGCCGGGCGGTAAGCGGCAAGTACCTCCAAAGCCAATGGGGGGTACAGCGGATGAGCGATTTCTTCTCCCGCAGCGTCAGCAAAGCGTCTGAGGAAAAAAGTTACGACATGACTCTCGCACAGATTAAACGGATTATCAAGGAAGAAGACCCGCTTAATCCGCTCTCCGACCTGAAGATAGCCGAGCGGCTGCTGGAATCGGGCATCGATATCTCACGCCGAACAGTAACCAAATACCGGGAGCTTTCAAACATACCGGCCTCCCTCGGCCGCAAGCGGTTTTAGCCCCCTATATTGACAAATCACCGCCACATGTTATAATAGCACCAGTATCATCACAACGGGGGCGTCAGCGATGAAAAAACAAAAATCAGAGCGGGAGATCGCGTTTTATACGCGCGGTGTGCGCGGACACGAACAGCTGGGCGTCTGCCGCGAGTACGCCGGGCTTTTTCTTGGGACGAAAGAGGGCGAAGGGTTTGTCTTTTCGGACGAAGGCAGCTTGGGGGATGAGAACCTCCCCGGTCTGGCTGCGCTGCGCGGAAAAGCGCAGGCCGGCGAGCTTCGGGCAGTCGTCTGCGCCGAGTTGTGTGTACTTTGCCGCTCCGGGTTCGAGTTCGTCGAGGCGGCCCGCTTTTTTGAGGGCGCGGGCGTTTCGCTCATCTTTGTCAAAGACCGGATTGACCTTTCAAGCGCGATCGGGCGGACACTGCTCTACACGGCCGAGATGTTTTCATCCCTCGAGCGGGGGGTGGCCGCCGCAAACATCCGCGAGAATATGCGCACCCTTGCCCGCACCGGCCGATGGCTGGGCGGGGTAACCCCAACCGGCTACGACTCCCGGCGGGTACCCGGCCAGCCGGCGGGCGAGAAAGCTTACCGTCTCGAGCTTAACCCCGCGCAGGCCAAGACCATCGCGCTCATCTATCAGCTGTTTTTGGAGATGGATTCCCTTTCCAAAGTGACTGCAGAGCTTGCTAAACGAAAGGTGGCCACCAAAAACGGACGGGCGTTCAGCCGCTTTACTGTCCGGCAGATTTTGGGCAACCCGGTCTATATGCGGGCCGACCAGGACGCTTACTTATACTTTAAACGGCTGAGAGCCGAGGTCTGTTCACCCGAAGAGGCTTTTGACGGCTCTAAAGGGATGATGGTCTACAACAAAACCGCACAGCACCCCGGGCAAACCACCCAACAGCGGGAAATTTCCGAGTGGATTGTGGCGGTCGGCGAGCATGAGGGAATCATCTCAGGGGCCGAGTGGGTGGCCAGCGCAGGCCAGCTCTTCAGGAATAAATCAAAGACGCTGCGCAAGCCCAAAAGCGACCACGGCCTGTTGGCCGAGCTGCTTATCTGCGGCGATTGCGGCGCGCACATGCGGCCCAAGCTGATCAAAGTCAAAGAAGACGGTGAGCCCAGCTTCTCTTACCTGTGTGAGCGCAAAGAGCAAAGCCGCTCGACCGAGTGCGATATGCTCAACCTTTCCGGCCGACTGGCCGACGCCGCCATCGACAGCGTACTTCAAACGCTGGACCCCAGTGAGCCGGATCTGCTTCCCTCCCACCCGCAAGGGCCGCTGACCGAGGAAACGCTGACTGCCCACAAGAGACGTATCGCCGAGCGTCAGGCAAAAATCACCGAAAACGAAGAGGGGATTTCCGGCCTTGTGTTTTCGCTGATCAACGCGATTGACAAAAGCGCGTATGAGGAAATTATCAAGCAGATCGACCTGCTGCACGACGAAAACGCCGCCCTGCGCCAATCCCTTGAAGAGATGGAGGCGATGATCTCACACCACCCGCTGGATAACAGCCATCGCGAAGCGCTGGGCAATCTGCTTGAGAACTGGAGCGTGCGGTACCGGGATGTGAGCATGGCCAGGAAACGGGCCGCGCTGCGCTCGCTGGTCGACACAATCAGATGGGATGGCGAAGAGCTGCTGGTTAAGTTTGTAGGCGGCGCACAGTTCGCGGTTAAGCCGTATTAAACACAGGCTCTAAATATAAAAAGTTGGCAGCAAGCGGAGTGTTCGCGCTTGCTGCCAATTTTTTTGTGTTTGTGTGTGACCTTACTTGAGTTCGACTTTGGCGCCGGCTTCGGCCAGTTGTTTTTGCAGGGCTTCGGCAGCGTCTTTGGCAACGCCTTCTTTGATCGGCTTGGGTGCGCCGTCAACCAGCTCTTTGGCTTCTTTCAGGCCAAGGCCGGTGATTTCTTTGACGATTTTGATAACGCCCATTTTGCTTGCGCCGGCGTCTACAAGGATAACGTCGAAGTCGGTTTTTTCCTCTTCAGCAGGGGCGGCGGCAGCAGCAGGAGCGGCGGCCATAGCTACAGGAGCGGCGGCGGATACGCCAAACTCTTCTTCAAGGGCTTTGACAAGCTCAGAAAGTTCCATAACGGTGAGGGCTTTAACTTCTTCGATCATTTTCAATACTTTTTCAGATGCCATGATAATTGTACCTCCAAAATTTTAGTCGGCCTGTCCGCATTTGCGTCGACTAGGCAGATTGTTCTTTTTGTTCTGCGATTTGATTTAGAGCGACCGCAAGACCGCGGATGTTTGCGTTAAGCACGTTTGCGAGACCGGAGATCGGGGCGTTCAGCCCGCGCAGGGTCATGGCAACAAGCTCTTCGCGCGACGGCAGTTCACTTAAGTTCTTAACGCCCTTAGCGTCCAGAACCACGCCTTCTACAAAACCCGCCTTGATGGTAAACTTGCCTTTAGAAGCGTCCGCGTACTTGCAGAGGATCTTGGCCGCGGCGGTGTAGTCGGTGTCCGAGATCGCGAGTGCGGTGGTCTCGACCAGAACATCTTTCAACCCATCGTAACCGACGTTTTCAGAGGCCCGCCTGAGCAGGGAATTCTTAACGACCCGGTAGCTGACCCCGGCCTCGCGCAGCTCTTTGCGCAGTTTGGTGTCGTTGCCCACGTTGATGCCTTTGTAATCGACGATTACACCGGCCAGCGCGTTTTTGAGGTCATTGGTAAGGCTTTCGACCTGCTCCTGTTTTTGCTTTAAAATCTTGTCACTTGGCATTCATTTCACCTCTCAGAGCCGGTCATCGGCCCCTGACTTGCCTTCAACTTCCCGGGCAGTCAATCCCACAATAAAGATTAAACGCCCTCCCTTGCGGGAAGGCGTGAAACACTGCAAAGTGAATCAACACGGCTTCCTCGGCAGGCCGGCCAGATGTTTCTGGCCATTTCAGCAAGCAAGCTTGCGCCTTACGTCTTGGGAATGTTGACAGCTTCTGGTATTATACATGGTTTAGCGCCGATTGTCAAGTGCCCGTTACCAAAGATTTGAAAAAGCGAGCAGGATAAGCAGCACACCGCTCAGCCACGAGAGATCAAATCGGACCTTTCTGGCCGCTTTGTTGCCCAGATACCCGCCCATCAACAGAGCAAACACCCCGGTGACCAGCACACCGATAAGTACAAACAAGCTGTTCACACTGCCGATTGCCGCGCCAAGCCCAACCGCCAGGCCGTCCAGTGACAAGGCGAGCGCAAGGGTAGCCGCCTCACCCGGGGATAGCGTTTTCGAGCCGTCCACATCCGCCTGTTCAGGGTCAGCGTACAGTTTGAGGATAAACTTAAGCCCGCTCAGTGAAAATTTGATCTCTTTGCTGAGTGCGTCGTGGCGGCGGATCAGCGACTTGATTATGTTGTCGGCCAGCTTTAACGCACCCAGCCCAAACAGGATGGTAAAGCTGACGGCCACCGTAAAGTCGTACGGGATATACTGCCTGAGCAGTGTGCCGGCCAGCAGGGCCAGCCCAACCACCCCGGTACAGATCAAGCTGATCAGCGCAACTGAGCGGGCCGGCATCTTGATTCCTTTGCTGCCATAAGCAAAGCTGGCGACAAACGCATCTAAAGAAAGGGCGCAGGCAATCACCAGCGCCTCGAACAGAGGAAAAAACAATTCGAACACACCCCAATCTTTGATATTCCCTCCAGTCTATTCCAAACTTACAGGCGGGGTGAAGATCAGTTGACAGTTGACAATGGACAGTTGTGGTAGGCGTTAAGTGGGTCTATTAAATCATCGCGAAGCGATACCATAACTATCAACTGTCAACTTTCAACCATCAACTGTTTACAAAGTGGATGAGTTGGTGTATAATAACGGAAGGTCGCGCCGCAACAGGCGGGCGAGCCGGTCCTGTGCGGCGGGGCACCGTGAACCATGTCAGGCGGGGAACCGAGCAGCATTAAGCGGAGCGCTTCGCGCGCCGCAGGTAACCGGCCCGCCCTCGTGTTGCGGCGCGGGTCATTTGAACCATACAGTGTTATCTGAAAGGAGCCGGTATGTCAAAGGCACTTTACCGCAAATACCGCCCCAAGACCTTTGATGATCTGGCGGGACAGGAAGCGGTCTCGACCACGCTCAAGCGGCAGGTAAACACCGGCCGGCTTTCCCACGCTTACCTGCTCTGCGGCACCAGAGGTACCGGCAAAACTTCGACAGCCAAAATACTGGCGAAAGCGGTCAACTGCATATCCCCCGAGGATGGCAACCCCTGTTGTGTCTGCAATATTTGTGCGGGGATTGAAGCCGAAAGCTTGCTGGATGTCACCGAAATTGACGCCGCCTCCAACTCAGGGGTAGACAATATCCGCGAGCTGCGCGAAGAAGCGCACTTTACCCCGACCGTTGCCAAGTATCGGGTTTACATCATTGATGAAACGCATATGCTCAGTCCAGGCGCGTTTAACGCTCTGCTCAAAATCATGGAAGAGCCGCCCGCGCACGTCCTGTTTATTCTGGCCACCACCGAACTGCACAAAGTTCCGGCCACCATACTTTCTCGCTGTCAGCGGTTTGACTTTCACCGGCTGTCCAGTGAGCTGATCGCCGAGCGGCTGAGCCGGGTGGCCGCGCTTGAAGAAATTGATCTGGACGGCGAGGCCGCGGTTCTGATCGCAAAGCTGTCCGACGGCGGGATGCGCGACGCGCTCTCCCTGCTTGATCTGGTCAGCGCAGGCGGCGGACCGATTACCGCACAAACCGTTCGGGAGCGGGTTGGCCTGGTCGGGCGGGATCACCTCTTTTCGCTGGCCGAAGCGGTCGCGTCCGGGGATTTCGCTAATGTCCTGGCTGTCCTGCAAGAACTGTGGGAGGGTGCAATCGATTACCAGCGGCTGGCCGAACAGCTGATCGGGTTTTACCGCGACCTGATGGTCGCCAAAGCGGTCAAGGAGCCGGGTGAATTGATCCCCTGCCTGCCCGACGAGCTGGATCGCTACAAAACCCTGGCAGCTCAGCACAGCATGGATCGGATTATGGGCTGGCTGAGCGGCGCGCAGGAAATCTTGATCAAGATGAGCCGGTTCACCCAGCGCCGCGCTGAGCTGGAGGCCGGGCTGCTGCGGATGACCTTGCCCGGCTTTGGTGCACAGGGTGTTCCCGATCCCGAGCTTTCCCGGCGGGTTGCCGATTTAGAAAAGAAGATCGAGCGGCCGGTGACGGTTTCTCCGCCGCCGAAACAAGCGCCGCCAAAAGCGGATTTGCCACCTCCGCCGCCGGCTGAAAAAGTACCGCTTGAGCCGTTTGATCAATGGGAGAAAGTGCTTGAAGCGCTATCCAAAAAGAACACGGCACTGTATGGGACACTGGTCGGATCGACCGCTTATATCGGCGGGGATTTGATGCTGGTAGACGCCGGGCCGGACAGCATGTTCGCGAGCATGGTGCGGGGGGATTCCTACGCGAAAGAGAGCCTGCGGGCGGCGGCCGAGGCGGTGACCGGCAAACGCTATAAACTGGGGCCATACAACCCCGAGCGGTACGAAGTCAAGTCCAAGCGGGATAAACTGGAAGAAATCCTCAAGCAGGCCGGTGCGCTTGGGGTGGATGTACAGATCGGGGATTAAGAATCTGTATTCACAAACGAAGTGTGCCGAAACGCCAGCGATTTTTTCGCTGGGCAAGGAAGTTTTGCGCAGGAATACTTTGTGTATTCCAAGGGAAACTGACGCGGCACAGCGGAAAAAGCGTTGGCGTAGCGGTGCGCTGAGTTGTGAATACAGGTTCTAAGATAATCAGGAGGACATCATTATGAAATCACGCTTGCCAAAAGGGTATGGGGGCGGCCCCTCCAATATGAACGACATGATCAAACAGGCACAGAAAATGCAGGAGCTGATGGCCCAAAAGCAGGAAGAGCTGGCTGAGCGCACATTTGAAGCGAGCTCGGGCGGCGGGGCGGTCAGCGTGACCGTCAACGGCAGTAAAATGCTGACCGACATCGTCATCAAACCGGAAGTGGTCGACCCCGAAGACGTTGAGATGCTCAGCGATCTGATCATCGCGGCGGTAAACGAAGCGCTTCGCACTGCTGACGAAGAGACCAACAAAGAGATGGAGTCCATCACCGGCGGGGTACAGCTCCCGGGGATGTAAGAGATGCGTAGGTTTCGGTATTGGCCGGAGATTGCGTCGTTGTTGGCGGGAATTGCATGGCTTGCGGTGATGTGGGACGCTAATATAAAAGATCAAGATTTTTTATGGCGTGTAGTGGGATTTCCGATTATATCCACTGCGTTTTGCGGGATTGTTTATCGTTTGTTTAGAAGACCCCGTATGCGGATGCATTTTCCGATATATCTGATTGCTGCTGCTGTTAATACTGGCTACGATTATCAACAGGGACTGATTCACACTTACACGTCTGTGTTTCCTATCTTCGATATTGCCGTAATATTTGCAATGTTCGTAATTCCCTTTGTCTTTTTGCCTACGCTCCCAGTGTATGTAGTTTATGAAGTACTGTACGCCAGACGCTTTGCCCAAACCACACCGCAGGAGAGTGACCAGCCATGAACACCACCAGCGCCCTGCCCCTGATTAAGCTGATCGAGCAGTTCGAGCGGCTGCCGGGGATTGGGCGAAAATCGGCACAGCGGCTTGCTTTTCACGTACTTGATCTAAGTTATGAGCGTGCGGAGGAGTTCGCGCAGGCCATACTTGAAGCGCACAAGAAGATTAAAAAGTGTGCAGCCTGCCAAAACTTAACCGAAGACGAGTTCTGTCCCATCTGCGCCGGGGATGACCGGGAGGCCGGCGTCATCTGCGTAGTCGAAGATCCCCGGGATATCCTGGCGTTTGAGCGGACCCGGGAATACAAAGGGCTATATCACGTTTTGCACGGGCTTATCTCGCCGATGGAAGGGATCGGCCCCGAACAGCTGAGCATCCGTGAGCTGTTGGCCCGGTTGTCTGACGGTGCAGTGACCGAAGTAATTATGGCGACCAATCCCACCGTTGAGGGCGAAGCGACGGCCACCTATCTCGCGCGGCTGTTAAAGCCGATGGGTGTCAAGGTAACCCGGCTGGCCTACGGAATCCCGGTGGGTGCGAGCTTGGAATATGCCGACGAGGTCACACTCTACCGCGCACTAGAAGGCAGGCGTGAAATTTAATGCATTTGTAATATATTTGTGCTATAGTTATGATATGATGAGTACAAGCGAATGGCCGTGAACGAAAGACAAAAGGCGTTCCCAAAACTGAGGACGCGACATTGGTTTCGGCGGCCCGCCGTCAACGGGGTGATGCATTGGACGAAAAGCAGTTCAAAACGATCGTAAAAAACAAGAAAGCGTACCACGATTATTTTGTGGACGAAAGCCTGGAGGCCGGGATCGAGCTGGTCGGCACTGAGGTCAAAAGCTTGCGCCAGGGCGGCGTCAACCTCAAAGACGCGTGGTGCGATATCAAAAACGGCGAAATCTTTGTAAAGTCGATGCACATAAGCCCATACGAAAAGGGCAACATCTTCAACAAAGACCCCACTCGCCCGCGCAAGCTGCTGCTCCACCGCCGCGAAATCGCAAAGCTTGCGGCTTTGGTCTCTCAAAAAGGGGTAGCGCTTATCCCGCTTTCCCTCTATTTTAAGGGGTCAAAGGTCAAGGCACAGGTTGGGGTCTGCCGGGGCAAAAAACTCTACGACAAGCGGGATACGCTGGCTAAAAAGGACGCGACAAGAGACATAGAGCGTGCAATGAAAGAGCGAGACCGGTAATCGGGAGGTGCTATCATGAGAGATCAGTTATCCTCTTCCGTGCAGTTTGGGATTGGTATGTTTTGTGTGCTCGCGTTTATCACTGCTTATGGTGTTGTGTTGGCGCCGTGGTTTGCTGTTTTTACCATATTGAGCGCGCTGGCAACGCAGTTTGCCAAAACTGACCTTAGAATGCCGGCACGCATTGGTTTTCTTGGCTTTTTAGGTTTTCTTGGATGTTTGGGGTTCCTCCCCGGTATGGGCGTTTTGCACTTTTTGTTCGCGTTCGGCGGGTTGTTCGGTTTCTTTGGTTTTTTGGGTTTGAAATCGAAGAGCGGGTAGCGAGCGTGGCTGGCTGGTATCATAGTATGTAGAACTGTGACCAAAACACAAACCAAGACATTGAGCAGGCGGTGAAAGAGTGTGAGAAAAAGTAAAGGAGTTAAATATGAATACGCACAATATTTATAACTTTATCAAAGAAAAGCTTTTGCGGAATGATAGCACAACCATAGTATCAGGTGAAATTCACAAGGAATTGAACCTCACTAATCGTCATCCAATGGTGTGTAGTGCTATGAGAAATTTAACAAAAGCATTTAAGCATGAATATCTTGATGACCATACACCATCGGGTCAAACATCTACTCTTGCCATCAGGTATTATCGATAACAACTGAGTTTATACGTATCTATCTGGGGGCGTAAAGGTTTCGACGGGGATTTTGAAGTATGGTAAGCGAGTAGAGACGCACGATCTCTTTAAAATGTGCACCTTAAAATTAAACGCTGAAGATAATAACAGCAATCTTGCTTTTGCT